>NZ_JBHVRO010000002.1:249256-519382 GCF_042885655.1 Psychrobacillus sp. NPDC058041 | reverse complement strand
CATCTCTCATAAAAGCTAAAATTATTTGATGAGGTATGAGCAAACCAATCACCATGCGGAAGTTTTTGAACACATAACTCAACGAGCTTTTGACCGGTAATTATTAAAGATATTAATACTATTTCTAATCTAAATGAAGTTATCGAGTTTTCGAATAAGACAAAAACGAATACGCTCATTTTTTTACAATCTTATACTAGTGAAATTGGTAAAAAAATTATTGAAATGAAAAGTAAGAATGGAACTACATATAGTTTTTCTTATGATAAAATAATCCGTCATGTCATAACACATGAGGTTCACCATATTGGACAATTATCTATTTGGTCAAGGGAAATCGGGATTAAACCAATTTCTTCAGATTTATTATTTAAGCAATAATAATAGTAGTCAAAACCTCTTCATGCTTGTAAAGTAGAGGTTTTGACTTTATATTTCAACTATCCTTCGGTTAGTTGATCAGAAGTTCGGCTTCTGAATCCCAAGCTAAGGAGAATTCTTCTACTGTTGAATATCTTTCTTTTTTAACTGTATTAACTGCCTTAATTGCTACTTCATATAGTTTCTGACCTGCATCCCATTTTAATATGCAGCGGTCAAGTTCTCCCCCTAACAACCCAAAGGCGATTGCACCCATATTAAACACATTCGTTCTTTCATCAATTTCAGCACCTAATTCAAATTCTTCGGGGGACATAAATCTTGAAGAACCCCAAAGTCTACCCATAGTATTTATAAATGGCTTTTTCTTATATAAGTCAATGTCACAAATCTTCGTAATATTATTCTCAAAATCATATAAAATACTACCGTCATAAAAGTCAACTGCTACATAATTATTTTTTTCCATATATAAATGGAATTCTAATATGCTTTTAAATGATTCCAAACGCTTTTTTACAGGCAACTGTTTAAATCGAAAAAACGGAGAATCAGGATGAGTATATTTTTGTGGTGGTGGAAATGACCAATGGGAATGAAGACATTCACCATCAAACCAATCAAAAACTAATGCATATCCTTTCTCAACCTCAAAATGGTCAAATAGATTTATTAAGTGTTTGTGTTGCAAATCTTGATAAATTGGTATTGAATCCTTTAACCTTGCTATTGCATCTTCTGGTAGTCCTGAATATTCTTTCGTTTTCGCACCTGCATATTTCACAAACTTTTTTATTCCATCCTTTTCAATACCGAAGCATATATTTCCAGAATCTTGTTCATCAAAAACGCTGAACACTTCTCCATAATCTTTTAGCCATTCGAAGTTCTGTTTCTCTTTTAATTGGAATGATACTCTATCAAAATATATAACTTGCAACTCGTCCATTTAAATCCTCCAGTTATTGTTCTAATAAAGGTTGATCCAATTTTTCTTTGTATAGATTAAGTAAGGATAGGTTTTATATTCAAAAGTCCCTTATCAACTGATGTCTCTATATAACCAACTATCTGATCAAACGTGAATACATTAAGTTTTTCATTTATAACTTCCTTATCGTACTCCAGATCTCCTAATACATAAGGAATGAATTTTTCAACAACATCTTTGGATTTAACCTCTTGCAAATCAAGGACTGTCGGAGGGAACTTTAGCATTTTTCTCAATTCATCTGTAAAACCATAGTATTCTAATAATTTCCCATTCAGTAATCGGAAATCATTATGGTATAAACTTAATATTTCTTTACTAGCTTCCATTCTGTTTTTCAACCAAGGAAGATAAAAACCTTTCAGCCATATATCATCAGCGATCAAATGTGTAAAATACCCCAATATATAATGACTTTCTACTTGCGAAGCATATTTATGTAAAAATCCTTTAAAATCAATACTTCTTGAATAATCATGTACTTCACCTTTAAAGAAATGTGTTAAGTCTTTAGGTGAAACAGCATCTGGAGCAATGCCTCCTAATAAAAACGGTATTCTATCTTCTATTGATAGACACTCTGCAATTCTATTAGCGATAACCAAGTGCATTATTCTTGAACCCATACTTCCCCTCACCCTTTAAAAATTTACTTCAATCTTTAATAAAGTACGTTATCCAGTTACAAATAAGTTATTTAAAACTTATTTAAACTGGTCATTTTTTCAATCTCATTAAATTACTACCATTTACATCTGTTGAAAAACCAAATTTTTCATAGTATCCTACTAATCTTTCAGGACAATATAGTTCTACTCTGTCTACCTCTCGAACTAATGGGTGTTCTAGAATGCTGTTCATCAAAATAGTACCAATTCCACTATTTCTAGAATTCTCTTTTGCAATCACATCGAAAATAAACGCTCGATAAAGTGTATCTGTAATCGCTCTTGCAAATCCAATTAATTCTTCCGTATCATTATCAACTAATCCAACTACCACAGCACTGTTTTCTACCATTTTTCTTATTTCTGTGAGCTCACGTTCCTTCGTCCACCATTCGTTTTTAAATAGACTATGTAGATCTTGTAATTGGTTATCGTTAAACTCATCAATAATCATGTAATTCACTTTCTCTTAACCCCCACAAATAATTTGTTATTAAATATTCTCTTCCCGTTCTCACTCAAAAGAACATATCTAACAATATTCTACAAAAGCTCTCTAAATCCTCCTTCACCTGCAACCTTACATAATTAACACAATCTAAGAAGTACACGGAATGCTATTCCGCACTGTTGTGTATATGGACAATGGATACGTACTAGAGCATTCATTAGAAATTGCTAAAAATATGCGGGTTCGCTTTCGCAAACAAACAGTGAAAAAACCGTCCCAAAGTGCGGTTTTTTATATTACTTATGCACACATTGAGAGAGCTTTTTCAATACACTTATTTTATGTCTTCCATAAAGTTTCTAAAGTTCTCAACCATTTCTTTTGATCTGGTATGGTGTAAATAATGTCCTCCTTCAAATGTCATCACTTTTCCATGTACAGAATCTTTGACTTGTTCTTCATGCAGTGGTATCCATCCTTCCGTTTCTGTATCATCCGCTTGTACAAAGAAAATAATGGGAAGGTTTTTTGGGAATGTTAAATTTTCAGCCGCTTTAAAATTAGTGTTAAAATTTTTCATTTCATTCAAGGTGCTGGAATTGTACATGTTTTTGAGAGCAAGTATTCTCATTTGTTCTTTTGTTTCATCATCAAAGGTTAGTTTAGCAAATGGGTCAGGAGCTATTTTCATTAACAATCTGGCTAAACCTGATCTTTTGAGTAGTTTAATAGTTTCTATTGGAAGTTCAACATCCGTACCGCCTTGCGTTGGAACACTGCTATCAATTCCTACAAATGCACTCACCTCGTCTTCATATTTATTCACATAATCTAGTCCGTAAATGCCTGCAATGGAGTGACCCATTAGAATATATCTGTCAATTTTAAGACTCTGTAAAGCTTCATGAGCTTCATTTACAATATTTTCTATGCTGCGCTCTTTTTCGGTATCATCACTTAATCCATAACCAAAAGGTTCAATCACGACTACTTTGTAAAATGGAGATAGCTCTTCCACTAGCGGCTTAAAGTCAAGTGCTGGTGCTGCTGTACCATAACCTGGTAGTAACACGACTGTTTCTTCTCCTTTTCCTTGGATAAAAACATTCATATTTTTCCCATCTACAGGTACTAACTGACCATAAGATTGTATTTTTCCTTGCTCTGATTTGTTGCTAATTATATTAACTATAAAAACAATCGCTAGAAAAAGTCCTATTGCTATAACTAATACACCTATTGCTTTAAGAATAAAGTTAAGCATTTTACTCATCCTCATTTTCATTTCCTCATCTTTTAGTTTCACTTTCATCTTCTCCTGTCGTTATCTGTAAATTTGGCTACTGTAACCGGCCGATTAGGAAATCTTATACGACGAAGATGTACTCCCCATGACCTCAATATGAACGGAGTATGAACTAGCGAAAAAAATGCTAGGTCATCATATGCCAGAAAACTTGCATGTGACCCCGTAGCATGAAGAATGCGAGGAACGCGTTTAGACAATTCGAATCATACAATAGGAATCTAATTACTCTGTCGGCGTTGTAATTGGCAAGGTGACAATGACAGTAGTTCCTCGGCCGGTTTCGCTTTCCACTCGGATGTCACCTTCATGAAGCGACACGATCTGTTTAACGATGGCAAGTCCCATACCGCTACCGTCATACTTTCGACTATGAGACCGATCTGCCTTAAAAAATCGCTCGAATATCCGCGGCTTCGGCTGTTTCGAATCCGTCGTTACGTAGAAATAAACAGACGAGTTTGCGAATGTTCACATCGTAGTCAGCAACTAATATAGTAGGCATCTGTTCCCTCTTTCTTTGTTTTCCATCTTGTAACCATTATGCTATAAATATTATTGAATTACCCCTATTCTTCCTATGACTCAGGACAGGAATATCATTAAATGCACCATCTTTTGCTCATTCGATTATCGAAATGCTGAACTTCTTTTAACTAATCCGAAATCTAATATAACCAGCTTTCTGCTTCAACTAAATTATCCGCTATATTATCAAGTTCAACTTCATGCCATTCATACGGATACTTCGTCATTGAAACATTTCCACATACTGGGCTATATTATTCTTTAGAATCTTAAATATTTAGTTTGATTATTCTCTTTAACGTTTGCATTTAAATTTGGATAATTCTTTTCAGTTTGTTACAGAACACTCTTTCCTTTACTTTCCAATCATTATTCAGTACCTTTAACTTACTTAACAATAAAGAGGATGATACCGTGAAAATAAATATGGTCAAAATCATTACGATTCTATCAGTAGTTGCAACTATCATGTGGGTTGGAGGTTTATTTTTAACGATAAATGATCAATTTTTCAAGAACCCTCATCCATCTGAACCAACTTCAACTGCTATTTCTTTAAAGCCATCTCAAACAAAGGGCATCTCAATCGTTGCCCTAGGGGATTCATTAACGCGTGGAACTGGAGATTCAACTGGAAAAGGATATGTTCAATACATGTTGGCCGATTTGAAATCAAGAACGAAACAAAATGTGGAATTATCGAATTTAGCAATAAAAGGCCTTACTTCCCAACAACTTTTAAACCAGCTTGAAAAAACAGAAATTCAAAGGCAATTACGTGATTCCAATCTGATTGTAATGACCATTGGTGCGAATGATCTATTTCAAGGAGGCAATACGCTCTCTAATCTTGATCAGTCAGCTATTGATTCACTTGAAAAAAACTATGTAGGCAATCTGAAAAAAATCTATGACACCATAAGAGAAATTAATCCACAAGCACCCGTTTTCCACGTTGGAATTTACAATCCTTTCATCGAATTACCTAATTCCGAAAATACTTCCAAGGCTGTTCGCAGATGGAATTTCGATACTGCAGAGTTGGCAGCTTCCTATAAAAGAATTGTGGTGGTGCCAACTTTTGACTTATTTGAAATGAATGTAAATGATAATTTATCCAGTGATAAATTCCATCCAAACAGTAATGGTTACCAATTAATCGGAAATCGTGTTGCAACTCTCATCAACTTTGAGAAGGAGAATAATCAAAATGAATAGCTCTCAGTCTACTTTATTTGTTAAAAATCTTAAAAAAACAATCGGGAAAAAAGATATCATTAAAAATATTACATTCGAATTGAAGCAAGGGGAGGTTTTTGGATTTCTGGGTCCGAATGGAGCAGGTAAAACAACCACAATTCGCATGCTTGTTGGTTTGATTAAACCAACGTCAGGGATGATTTCCATTTGTGGCTATAATTTGGAGGGAGATTTTTCTAATGCCATAAAAAATCTTGGGTGTATTGTGGAAAATCCTGAACTTTATCCTTATTTATCGGGCTGGGAAAATCTGCAACAGTTTGCTCGAATGGTTCCAGAAATCAATGAATATCGTATACATGAAGTCATTGCCCAAGTCGGACTTCAAAACCGAATTCACGATCTAGTTAAAACCTATTCTTTAGGAATGCGTCAGCGACTTGGAATTGCCCAAGCCTTATTGGGAAAACCCAAAGTTCTCATTCTTGATGAACCTACAAACGGTCTCGATCCCGTAGGAATACGGGAAATGCGTGAATTTATACGGATGTTGGCAGAGAAAGATCAAATAAGCATTCTTATCTCCTCCCATTTACTCAGTGAAATCCAGCTTATGTGCGATCGAGTAGCCATTATTTCAAAAGGAGAAATCATTAAGATTGATTCAGTTGCGCATATACTTGCCGAACAGGAGCGAGTATCTTGGAAGCTTCATCCGTTAGCAGAAGGCAGAAGGATTTTATCAGAAGAAACAACCATATTGTCTGAGCAGGATGGACTGTTAATTACTCTTTATGATGAGCAAAGACTTTCGTTCATTAATGAAAGATTGGTTCGCGAAGGTGTTAAAGTAAGTGGAATCCAAACAAAACTTCCAACACTTGAGGATTTATTTATCGAGTTAACCGGAGGTGAAACGATTGATTAATTTAGTACAGAATGAACTCATCAAGCTTGTTCGTAAAAAGCGTCTATACGTCATAGTCGCTATTGTGGCAGTTCTTGTTGCATTGTTTACTTACGCTCAAATGAAAGAAGTGAAATCTTTACAAGAACGATTAGGCACTACCGACTGGAGAACTCAATTGCAACAGGACATTGTGAATGCACAAAACCGCCTTGCATCTAGTACGATTCCAGATGATTTCCGTAAATATTTACTTATTAGAGTCAGCCAGCAGGAATATTATTTGGAACATGATATCGATCCTTCTGCACCAGGAGCCCCTACCTTCATGCGCATATTTTTGGAAAACTCAATTGACCTATTGTTGCCGTTGATGGTTGTCGTCGTCGTTGGTGATTTAGTTTCCTCCGAATTAAGCGGTGGGACAATTAAAATGCTCCTGACGAGACCGGTTAAAAGGTCGCGGATTTTACTGAGCAAGTTTCTTACCATGATTCTTTCTGTTTCCTTTATTGTGTTGTCCCTTGGTTCATTGTCATATCTCATATCGGGAATTGTCTTCGGATATTCCGGTTGGACGATGCCTATTCTGACTGGATTTTCAACAAATGGAGATGACCTCGTCACAACCTCAGTTCACGTAATTGGCCAATGGCAATACCTTCTGATGGAATTGGGTCTTACTTGGTTCGTTGGAATCACCGTCGGATCAATTACACTGATGCTTTCTGTCTTAATGCGCAGTACGGCAGCTGTGACTGGTGTTATGCTAGCAACTCTTATCTCGGGTCCCATTTTAGCCAATATGGTCTCATCTTGGGAATCGGCAAAATATCTATTTATGGTCAATCTTCAAATCACGAATTATATCAGCGGAAGTGCTCCCCCCATACAAGGAATGAACCTAGGCTTTTCAATGACAATCCTTACAATATGGGGAATCATAGCACTTCTTATTGCCTTTATTACTTTCACGAAAAGAGATGTGTACTAATTTCAGTTTAGTAAGTCCTTAATTGGAATCTACAAACAATCATTGATATTAAAAAAAATGTGTGAATGCTTAAGAAGAAAACAGACTTATTTATATGAAATAAATGAAATTAAGGAGGGGATGTTCACATTCCCTCTTCTTCTCCTTGTAAATACACACCAATTATATAAAAGACCACACCCATCATAAAGATATGGTGTTTTTTACCTCGGCATCTCTACAGGAAAGATAGTACTTAGAATACTCCCCTGTTGGCAGAGTAAACTTTTCCAAAAGAAGGAATCATTTAAAAGACATTCCTTTTCTTACAGAATAGGAAGACATATAATGGATATAACTTATTTTTCAGAGGAGAGTGACGACAACTGACTAAAATAGAGAGAAAAGCAAATTCTAAAAAAATTGCGAATTGGTCACTCGGCATAATGGGTATGGGATTCTTGGCTACCCTTCCAATAAACGATTCCATAACGGGAAAGTTGTTGCAAGGAGGATTTGAAGCAGGTCTTATAGGAGGCTTAGCCGATTGGTTTGCAGTAACTGCGTTATTTCGACATCCACTCAATATAAAGATCCCTCACACAGCACTCTTACCCAAAAACCGTGAACGGATCATTCAAACAATTTTACACGTATTAGAAAATGAATGGCTTACGAAAGAAAGTATTGTTAATAAAATTAACAACATCCAAATTGCCCAATTGCTATTAGACAAAATAGAAACGGAACTTCAAAGTAATGAGATGAAAAAGCAACTTCAAAAAGCCGCTATTTATCTAGCTAGTAATTTCGATTTAAACCCATTCATGCCTCAATTTGAAATGTGTGCAAAAAAACTTTTGAGTAATATCAAAACAGAATATATGATTCAAAAAGCTATTGATAAAGCATTAGAAAATCAAATGGATGAAAAATTATATACAATGACCCTTAAAATGGTAGAAAGTAAATTGTCTGACCAAAATACAAAAGATGAGATTACTAAAATGATCACAAACGCAATTGACAAAAATTCAGAAAATAAAATTTTTGGAATCGCCTTAAAATCTTTGATGTCTATGGCTAGTGGAAAAGTGGCAGAAATCATCGATGTTACGATCACGGAATTTCTAGAAGACTTAAAACGCGATACCAGTGAAAACCGAAAAAAAATCATTGGTTTTATTCAAAACGAAATGGAGAAAGTTAAAAACAACGAATCCGTTCTTCAACAAATCGATACACTTAAGCAGAGTACAATAAATAAATATGACATGGAGCCACTTTTTGAAACGCTAAAAAATCAAATCCAAAACATTTTGTTGGAATACGTACGACAAGAAAATTTCATAGATGACAAACTCTCACCAATTATTAAAAAAGGAATTGTCAAATTGAAAGAACATCCGACCGCACTATTGAGATTAGATGCGTGGATAAAGGAAGAAATTCTTGATATTATCGAACAAAATCACCAAAAAATCGGGCAATTAGTAAAAGATAATTTGGATAAGATGACAAACGATGAAATTACAGTCTTGCTTGAAAACAAGATTGGAAACGACATCTCTTGGATTCGTGTAAATGGGGCATTATGCGGTAGCTTAATTGGACTTGCCTTAACTGGAATCAAACTAATCACAGGATAAATTCTGCCCCCAAATCAAGCACCAATCCTTCTTTCCATACCCTAAACACCTAGACATAAAAAAGTTCAAAACCTTTATACATTAAGTGAGCTAGTTGCGTTTTTAAACAGTATTAACTAAGAGTTCCAATACAGGAAAGAGAACTGTTTTTTCAATAGTGACCTGTACAGTTAATTAGTGCAAAAAATTAAAATTAATCATACAAATGAGCCCAAATTTGCAATGAATTGGGCTCAGCTTGTTTTCTAAGCGAAAAAGTATAAACTCTCAATCGGGTCAAATTAATTATTGAGTACTATTTGAGATTGAACAAAGCCTCCGTTAATACATGATAGCTGTTATAATCTATTGGAGAATTGATAGTGAAAGAGAGTCACTGATTACTGGTTGCTCCGTCGTTAGTTCAACAAGAAACCTGTATTATTTTACAAGAATCGAAATTGCGCTATACAGCAATAGCAAAGCCATAATTATATTAAACTGATTTCTATACGTTGATAGGAACTTTTGAAAAATCGAACCAAACATACTCCAACAGAAAGTACTCATAAATCCAACAAAAGCCAGAAATAACGAAAAAATTAGTAAGCTAAAATTTGAAGTGTAATATGGCAGGATGAAAGTTGATGTTGCAGTTATACCATATAATATACCTTTCGGGTTGATAAATTGTAAAAGCATACCTGTTAAAAAACTGTTATTCTTGTCCCCCTTATTGTTCTGATCATTATTTTTACTAGTTATAATTTTTATTGCTAGATACAACATATAGATTGCACCAAGAATAGTCATAATAAATTCAATTTTTGGAATGAAATTACCAAGCACAAGATTAAAATAGCTACTCAATAACATTATGACAAAGAAACCTGCACCCACTCCTAAACAAAATCTAATAGTCTTTTTTAACCCGAACTTGTTAGCAAATAACATCGCCATAATATTATTGGGACCTGGTGTAAAACTTGTAACAAATACATATAGCAAAAACGATACTATAGGCAAATTGAACTCCCCTTCCGCGTTGTATGTTATAATGACTAAAACAGGCATTATAACGAATTACTTTTTATTGTACAATACAGACGTTATATTGTAAAAGAGGAGTGTATTTGTTTATGGAAGAAATAAATCTTATCATTGCAAAAAACTTAAAAGCCTTTAGAGAAAGTAAGAAATTAAGTCTTGAAAAGGTTGCAGAATTAACTGGAGTCAGTAAAACAATGATTGGTCAAATTGAAAGGGGTGAATCTAGTCCTACGATTACAACTATTTGGAAAATAGCCAATGGATTAAAAATTTCTTTTACCTCACTAATAAATAGTCCGCAGCCAGATACAAAAGTTATTTTAAGAAACGACATTCAAGCATTATCTGAAGACAATGGAAAATATCGAGTCTATCCAAACTTTCCCTTTGAAGACGATAAGCGTTTTGAAGTTTATACCGTCGAAGTAGAAAAAGGTGGATTCCTAAGCGCTGATTCGCATAGAGAAGGAACTGAAGAATTCATAACTGTCTTTGAAGGGGAACTAACTGTACGTGTAAACAACAATGAATATACACTAAGAAATGGTGATTCTATCCGATTCAAGGCGGACAGACAACATGCCTATCATAATTCAGGAGAAACATTAACTCGATTAAATATGACCTTATATTATCCGATCTAAAAAACTCGTTCGACAAGAATAGAGGGTTCGGTTGATGGAGAGAAAATTATAAAACAGTAATAAAAGGAGTGCAATTAGCACTCCTTTTATTACTAAAATAACAGAATAATTAGCAATTTAATTAGCATCTTGATTATTTTCGAAAAAGAGCCAGCAGTTTTTCTGACATATTGATAAAGGTTTTCCAATCGTTGCTGATTGTCATATTCATTCCAAAACCCACATTTTGAAGTTTTGATTGTAAATCTTCAAAGTCGTTTTTGTCACTTTGCGTTAATACACTAAACTTGTACAATTCATCGTGAGGGTATTGTCTTAACGCATTATCCAGACGCTCCATAGTCGTTCGCTCATCATTTGAAAGCCAACCTGAGTATTTACCACTATTAGTTGCTACATCTAATCCGTTTAAAACATCTCCTAATTGAGTTGTAACTAAGTTGGGTTCAGACCAATCATTCTTTTTTTGATGTTCTATTAAACCATCAAGTTCAACAAGTTTATATTGCACTTCTGAATAAAATAACTCTTTATGAACTAAACTCATTTTCAAGTATCCAATAACCAAACAAACTATCAAAAGTGCGTTTGCCAAAATTGAAACAACAAAAATGGTTTTCTGTTTTTTACTCACATTACTCCCCCTTTATTTTTAATTTATTTCAACATAAAAATTCCAACTTCATCCAAAAAATAAGGTCAATTCATTTAAAGCGAACTACTTCAGATAAATATCTCTGTAATCGAACTTTTTATCTGAAATTCCTAATCGTTGTGCAGGTGTTTCCATTGTTCTGTTAGATTTATAGGCGCTACCCTCTAACCGAACCCGTTACGACAAAAACTGGGTTTTACTTCTGTTTTTATTTGTGTCTTGGTTGCAATGCCATATTAAACCAAACACACTTTTAGTTGCAGAAGAAAGAAGAGATGTATTAATAACCCATAGTTCTTTCGCTAGAACCCTATTTTGTTAAAGAAGGTGAAGATAATTTTTCTAATTCGTTTAAACATAATGTTAACCTATTCATAATCATTTCCTTATCCCCCATTTGTTGCAGTGTTTTAGGGTCCAATTCACTTTTATTTAATGTTTCATAGTGTTCATAAGCCTCTAACAATATCCACAAGATATATTCGTCCAATAAACATTTTAACAAATTCACATTATCATTTATGTAACCTTTCATAAAACCGTCTGCAATTCTACTCAATATCTTTGAATTTTTATTATATTCATGGTTTTGGTATCTTGATGCATTAGAATAGATAGGAAGAAGGAATTTGTAACAAAAAACAAAATACCCAGCATATTTCAAATCAAAATCTAACCTTGGAAATGGATCTATTAAGGAAACTTTATCTAAATGAAATATAATATTTTCTGGTGTTACATCTTGATTGACCAATGATATCTTTTGCTGATTTTTTCGCCTGTTTTCAATTAAGTTTAGTATTTTATCTACAACTATTTCGCGATTAAATGTTAAATCAGTAGTAGTCAAACTATTTAATATACTTAAATAAAAGTCGTTATCCTTTTGCCAAATGTAGCTAGCTTCTTGTTGTTTCTGTCCTTCAAGATGTTTACCGTTCCATATAATATTACCAAATCCCTGTAATTCGGGAACTTTTCTGTGCATAACCTTAAAGAATTCGCCTAACTTTTCTCCGATTGCAAATGCTTCAGAATGGCTTAGACATTGAAGTATTTTTCCTTTACCCATAAAACTTTCTACGGTAAATACTACTGATTCTTCATGAAAATAGTCAAAGACAGAAGGACAAATATTAAAAGAACACTGATTAGCCTGATGGTAATAAACTTTTGAAGATTCATATTCTGTAATCAAGTCAATATCTTTATATGCTTGTAATTGCCCATATGCTTTCTTTTTCCTGATTCTTAGTACAAGATCCTCTTCAACATTCCTCTCAATTCTATAGACATTATGCCATGCACCTTCACCAATTTTTGAAATATGCTGCATCTTTATATTTTCTATTTTTAACTTCTCAATGGCATTATTAAGATCATCATCTTTCATTAAAAATAATCCTTCCTTTCATAAAGCGTTTTAATCTTAAACATAGCCTCAATCCTATTGTATTCTTAGAACAAAATCTTCTCCAGCTATGTGAACCTTTATTATGTTTACTTAAGAGGATGAAATTCCTCGTATTCACCCCTTAATAGAATATATCGCTTTTATCTGTCTTAACTTTTTAAAAAATCGGGTGAATCTCAAACACATAATTTAGCTTAAACTATAGCAATAGATTATATAAATACTCATTAAAAACATCATTTTTTTGATCTCATTAAATTACTACCATTTACGTCTCTTGAAAAACCGAATTTCTTATAGTACTCTAATAATCTTTCAGGACAATATACTTCTACTCTCTCTATTTGCCTTACTAGTGGGTCTAAAATATTATTCATTAAAATGATACCGATACCACTATTTCTATAATTCTCTTTAGCAATAACATCGAAAATAAATGCTCGATAAAGTGTATCTGTAATCGCCCTCGCAAATCCAATCATTTCTTCCACATCATTATCAACTATTCCAATTACCACATCACTGTTTTCTACTATTTTTTCTTATTATTGAAAGCTCATGTTCCTTCGTCCACCATTCATTTTTATATAGACTATGTAAATCTTGTAATTGATTAATAATCTTATAATTCATTTTCTCATGAACATCAAAAAGAATTAGTTATTTAAAATTCTCTACTCTCAATTCTTCCTTCCATAAAAAGAACATTCCTCACATTATTCTACAAATTACATTTATAATCCTTCTTATTCTTACCTCCACTATTAATACAATCCAAAAGGAAGTCATTTTATGCTTCCAATTAAATTCTGCATGTAGATGAGGATAGTGAAGGATAGCGAGGTTTTGGACTAACAAAGTATAAAGAGGGATCGGAGAACCACTTTAAATTTAAACAATCGCTACTAAGCTTTGATTTTGAATTACATAGCAAAATCTCTGTTATACTTGTATTGAACTGGAGGTCTTATAATTGGCAAAAATAGATGAACAATTTATGGAAGTGGCCATAAAATTGGCTTTACAAGCTAGAAAAGATGGAAATGAACCATTTGGTGCTATATTAGTAAAAAATAATGAAATAGTAATGTATGGAGGAAACAAAATTAATAGTAATTGTGATCCAACACATCATGCTGAAATAGGGCTAATACGTACTTATTGCTCTGAGAACAACATATTTAATCTTAGTGAATATACTTTATATACTAGCTGCGAACCTTGTGTTATGTGTACAGGTGCTATGGTATGGTCTAATTTAGGAAAAATAGTCTATAGTGTATCACATGACCAACTGGCAAAAATTGCAGGCAGTAATATAATGATTTCATGTAAAGAAGTTATCGAAAAAAGTCCAAATAAGCCGACTGTAGTTGAAGAAGTTTTAAATGAGGTAGGGCTAAAAGTTTTTGAAGGATACACATTTACCAATTAATAATATTTGTTACTTCATATTTTATCACCAAAAGATGGAGTAGTTTATCTAATATAAAGGCGTCCCTATTAATAGTAGGAACGCCAGTTTTCTCTCTTAAAATCTTTTTGAAATAATAAACACTCCACCACAATGTGATATTGGGTAGAACTCGCATTTACAAAAATTCTTAAGCATAGAATTTAACTCCTCATTAACAAAATAAAATTCCTCCTCATCCCAATAATTTAAACTATTTAATCGACAAGATTCTAACTGTACCCTCGTTTCGAAAGCTATATCCCCAATAAAGATGTTGCCGTCTTCAGTAAGTAAAGTGAGCAATTCTTCAATTAGCTCGACCTTCTTATCATCTGAAAGATGGTGTAAAACGTAAGTACTCACGATTGCGTCATACTTTTTATTTTTGATTGTAGCTGGCAATCCACGAGATAAGTCCCACTCGACTAAATTAGCTTCCGGCATTTTGGATTTTGCAATTTCAATCATTTTAGATGAAAAATCTAATCCATCAATTTGATGATCATTTTCATAAAGTTTTGATGTTAAAACACCTGTCCCAAAGCCAATATCTAACACGAACGATTCGTTTTTTTGCATGATTTCGTTAAAAATCGTATTTAGAATTGTTTTATAACCTGCAAACGGGTATTGATTGTTTTCTTCACTCAGCTGAACAGTTTTATCATAACCATCAGCCCATAAATTAAATCCTTTTTGATTTAGCATGAATGCTCCCCCTTTTGTTCTAATACGGCTATCGAGCATTCTAATTATTTTAGAGATTACTCGATAGCGGTTTCCTTTTCTTTTTTTACGATATAATTAAGGTTATTAAAAGTGATATTTTCCATATAAACCCCACCTTTCATTGTTAAAATGATTATATAGAAATTTCTATAAATTCACAATATAGTAAATATATTGTGGCTTCAATAAAAATAGGTATTGATCAAAATGATCAATGCAATACCAAGGAATCTTGCTTCTGTGAGAAATACAGACGATATACATATAATCATTTTCCACTCCAATAATAGGTAAATAGATAGTTTTAAAAGATACGAATACTTTTTTACAAAGCAAATGTACTTCTACATTTTTTGTATTATTCGTAAAATAAATAATGTAGCAATAAATTTAAGACCTAAAAGGTGGGATAGAATGAATGCAATTTTAACAGTTATACCAATCTTACTCATTAGGCATGGTATATTAAGTGCGATAAGTAAAGAGGGGTCTAAACGTGCAGGTTCCTTTGCTCCATTATCGGAAATAGAAAAAGTAGCTTACTGGATCTATCAAATTACGACCGCCGTTATTCTATTATTTTTATTACTACTCAAAATTAGAACAGACTCTGTTCTGTTTTATATTGGGCTGATAATCTATATTTTAGGAATTGTTTTATATACGGTATCTACACTAAATTATGCTCATCCTAAAATGAATGGGATAAATGTAAGCGGGTTATATCGAATATCCCGAAACCCTATGTATGTTTCATATTTCATTTACTTCATGGGTTGTGCATTGCTTACACATTCATGGATATTACTTGGGTTATTAATAGTTTTCCAAATTTCAGCTCACTGGATTATTCTTTCAGAGGAAAGATGGTGTATAAATAAATTTGGGGAAGAGTATATAAAATATATGAATAGCGTGAGACGATATTTTTAGAAAGGTGCGGTATAAACTTGGTATTCAAGTGGTGATTCTCATCTTCTAATAATATTCATTAAGTAGTCCTATAACATAATTCCTTAAAAAGGATAAATATTATTCTTAAGCATAGTCTTAATTCTATTTTATTCATAAACTGAAATCTTCTCCTGCTTGATTAGGGTTATCAATTCATATATCCGAGATCTTTATCTATTACAGAGGATGAAATAATACGCGATATACCAGACCGGAGATACTTTATTTAGGCATCTCCTACATATATAAATTTAAATTCCATGTCTATAGCAAAAGACATATGAATTAATTGTGATCTTTCATTCTTTGGATTATCAATAAAATAACTTATCTCCATGCCATCCGGTTTTTTAATAAAATTGGCGATGTACATAAAATTTCCAGCCATTTCGATAGGAAATGGTGTATTGGATTCTGGTACACCAGAATCTACTGCATCTTCCTTTACTTCAAATTCAATATCATATTCTTTCTTTAACTCTTCATATATACCTTCCGAAATATAACGCATTATTTTCCTTGCTTCGCGATCAGCTTCCTGTAAAGACGATCTATAATAAACGTTCGGAATGAAGTTAATATCTTCAATTTCTTGTTTCAATTCCCCAATTTCCTTTTGCTGTTCTTTGATCTGGCTCTCGTATTTGATAACTATTTGATTATTTTCATCTTCATCCGAGCAGCCTACAACAAACAGCAAGATAAAAATAAGTATCCCTAATTATTTCAACTAATCACGCTCCCTGAAAAAGTAAGACAATTATTATTATAATAAACTCCCTCTATTATCATAGAGGGATCACCAGTTTTCACCTTATTAGTTGAAGAAGATAATTACTTTTTAACTACATAATGTAGTTCTACAAACTGATTGAAAATCCTTGTTCCTTTTAATGAGAGGTCTAATTGATAATCTCCTTCTTTAAATAATGGAATTCCTTTTCCAATTATAGTTGGAGCAACTGTTAAGATAATTTCATCAACTAATTTTTCTTTTACAAAATATTGCAACAATTCTCCTCCACCAACAATCCAAATGTTTCTTCCTTCTTGATTTTTCAATTTATTAATAAGACTAACTATATCATCATTAACAAATTTGACATCTTCGGTATCCTTAATTGAAGTCCTTGTGAAAACGTAACATTCTTTATTTATATATGGGAATTCACCTGCATCATGCTTTACAATCCAATCGTAAGTTTTTTTTCCAATTAAAACTGTATCTACTGTCTCATAAAAATCTGAATATCCATTATCACCTTCACCTTCAACATTAAATAACCATTCTAATGACTCATCTTTAGTAGCTATGTATCCATCTATACTTTTTGCAATATACAATACCAATTTACGTTTTTTACTCATAATTAACCTCCTAAAAAGAATATATGTTCGCTTGTAATTTAACAATAATTAAAGCACTTTACAACTAACCTTTCTTGATCCCATCGATGAAGAGCAAAATTAGCCCTTCATCACAGAGAATCCAAGGTAAAAGATTCAATACTTTCACTACTCTTGAGAGAGGAAGACTGCTACATTATTTTCTTTAATTATACGAATATTTTTTCAAGTTTCTTTCTTGAATCATTACTACAAACATTTGAAAAAAAGGATATAAGATATTTTCTTGCATCTTCTTTGTCAATATTAATGGACTCAATTCTATTTCTATTAGCCCATGAGTCATATGTTTCAAACGCTGTACTGCTCCATCCTTTCTTTTCACCTTCTGCATTTCTTTTCTCATGAATGCCTGAAATTACAATATCCATTGTTCCTTGTAATTCTAATAATGCGTTCTCAAATATCCTTTTGCTGTCTTTTTCCTTTAGTCCTGCCATCATTCTTAATGACCTTGTGTCTATCCCTTCCTCTTGGCTAATAATTTTGTATATATCAAACGCTTGTTTTGATACGTTTCCATTAAAATATCGTTCTTCAACAGACTCAGTATATCCTAAAACCTTCTTTACATATGGAAGAAGTTGAAGGGAAACCAATACCGATTTTTTCTTGATGAATTTACCGTATGCCGCAACCCCGTCTGTTGAAAATTTTGTCCTCCAAATCCATGGATCAAACTCTGATTCAGAATGCCAATACTTTGCTAAAGTAATAGTATTTAAAGAAGGAAAATCGGGTATTAACGGGGCAAGCGGAAGTAAACCAATCTCTTCTATTACATCTAAGGCTTCTTCATATGTTTTTACTTTATATTCCATCAATTTGTTATCTCCTTTTTTAAAAATTGACATATGAACTAATTTCTATATTCAAATTAGTTTTTCCTTCTTAACCTCCCCCCATAGATTTCAAGAAAAAAGCTGGTTCATATCTCAATGTTCATCCACTAAAACCACTTTTAGTTCTGGAAAGAGCTACTTATCGGTAAGTAGCTCTTTCCACAATTATTACTTCTATACATTAAAAATGTTCTACTTTTTGCTCCGTGAATATTTTTCTTACTTATCTTGATATTGCTGCTCATCTTCTGGAAAAATATCTAATCTATTACTTACATCTGGAGTCATGTCCAAATATATGGTGCAAGTTTAAAGTAATCAGTTAGCCGTTTTTATCACACTTTAATTTTAATTTATTCTTTTATGTTTAACGTCCTGCTAATTCCTTAATACGTATAATGCGTTCCGGGTGTTTTGTTGTAAGAAAGTGATCTAGTATGAAGCGATCATAACATAAAGAAAAGTATGGTTGAGCTTCTTCACTTCTATTAAGCAAAAGGAGACACTCTGCGATTTCCTCAAATACATATCCATCAGGTTCAATGGTTTGTTCGGTTTCAGCAAGTAATTCCATTAGGATTGTTAAAGAATCATCCACTTGACCTAGTAAACGCAGTACCTTTGCTATGCACCATTTTGCAATAAATACCGAATTGGAGTTACCTTGCGCAATACGAAACTCCAATGCTCGCTTGAATAGTTCTAGGGCTTCTTCCAAATTTCCATTCTCAACCTTTGCCCAACCGATGTTGTTATATAATGAACCTAACCAACGACTGGCTTTAGGATTCTTTTCGGCACATTCTAGCGCTTTCAAATTCCATTCCATGCGTTTCTCAGGAGTAGCTTCCGCAATTCCCAACATATGTGCTGCATCAACAGCGTAATCCTCCTCACCAGATTGGATTCCCATTTCCCATGCTTTAAGAAATAGCGGAAGTGCATCCATTGGTTTGGAGGAGGAATTAAATACTCTGCCTCTTTCCAGAAAATATCTAATTCTTGCCACGTTTAAATCCTTGTTTAATAAGCTCTCTGCACGATCAAGCGTATCATGCGCTAATTCATATTTTGCCTGTAATCCCTGAGAACGTGCAATTTGAGTCAAAAGTTCCGCTAAGTAGCCAATATTTCTTGAGTCCTCTGCTTGCTTTAGCAAACTGATAAATTTTCGTTCGGTTTCTTCAGGGTGATTGTAATCCCATAGCTCATCAAAATTTAACATAATTCACTCTCCAAATAGAATAATAAAGTTATGATTAGCATAGCGTAGATTGGTCTTTATTACCATACGGTCATTCTACGATAAGCATGTCAATATTACTTTGGCGTTTGATACAAATTTAAAGAATAATGATTACTGAAAGTCTACGCATTCTTTTTCCTATATTGGAAATCCTAAGCCTAAGTTATCTTTTAAGGGGAGTTAAATATTGAGAAAATTTTATTTGGTCTTCTTAATTGCCATTATCATTTTGCTTAAGCAACCACATTATTTTAAAGCAAGTCAAGAAGATATAGACAATAAATTGCTTCAAGATACATTGGTAACTACTCTATTCCCTTATATTAAAGAAGGAGTAATACAATATTATGGTTATCCAAAATCGTTTGGTTTGTATGATACGAAAGTAATAAAGGTCATAAGGGAACTTGATGGGGCATTTGGTTTTACAGTAGAAGTGATAGTGAACACTTTTGAACATGCACATAACCCTCCTTATGGGAAAGAAACGATGGCTTTTAATATAAGTCCAATGGGGATAAAGAAAATAAGCTTTTATCACGTAGGAGATGAAGAGGAAAAGAAGATGCTTCTGTTTTATAAAGAGTCGATTTCAGATATTAAACAATCCTTTCACTTAAATTTAGAGCATTATTCCCAATTTAATTATAACCAACTATATTACCAAGCAGAGAAAAAGGAGGATTATAGATCACTTTCAGCCATTACGGAGACTATAGTATTAAACATTCTAAATCCTGAAATACATCCGCCGTATAAAAACATTATTAGCCCTGTAACTTTTATCAATGGAAACAATGGATATATTCTATTTAAAAAAGCAGATGGAACAAACATGCTATTCAAAGTTAAAAAGAAAAATAATGCATGGAATGTAGTGGAAAAGAAAAGTGAAAAAGGTAAAAAAATGAAAAACAAATTACTTTGGTATATGTAATTCAATCTCTATAAAATCTCTCTTGGTGAAGCTATCCTGTCGATAAAATTATTAATAAAGAAATAGGGTTTCAATTTTTAAAGCCCTTTTGAATGTTTTCCTATTGAACCAGGGCTAACCCGTTATTTTAACAACATAGTGATTGAAGTCCCTTCTCTTCCAACCTCTGCAAAACCTAAGCTACGGTACAGATTTATAGCATTCGTATTATCACCATCAACACTTAATGATAATACTTTAAAGCTATTACTTTTTGCTTCATCTATTATTGAATACATTAGTTGAGTACCAAGACCTTTTCCCCTTACTTCTTTTTTTATAGCAATTCCTAACTCTGGCGTATCATCATTCACATAACCATACCCACGTTCTTCACTGCTAAATAATCTATACCATACTGCACCTACAGGAGTTCCTGAATTATCAATCGCTATTAACGCTTTATCACCTTTTCGACCCCAGTTTTGGTGGTATTTCTTCAACTCATCTGTATAAAGCAGTTCATCAAGTGGTGGTTTTTTCTCTCTCTCTATGTGAATTGACTCATAAAGCATCTCCATTAAAAAATTCTTTTCATTTTCTTTTAAGTATCTAATTTCAAACAATTTTATCTCCCCTTGAAATTACTTTTCATCTTTATTTCTACGTAAGTTAACCCCCTTCTTTGAGAGCCAGTTTAACCGACGTATTAATTTCTTCTGTAAACACGCCAGTTGGATCAAAGGCAAATAGTTCTTCCTTTATATGCTCTTCAAACGAAGCCACATTTTCTCCAAGAAAGCGTTTAGAACCATACGAAGTCGAATAGTGATTACCGATTATAGAATCGATTGTCCAATATTGTTCATATGGTGGAATCTGATGAACTTCTAAGACGAATTTTGAATTTGTTATTATTTCCTGATGTGTAATTTCTGGATGGGAATAAATCGTATTACCTGCTCTTCTTTCATTTCCGTACCAATGGTTTACTACATCTTTCACTTTCTTTTGCCACGGTAAAAGTACTCCATTTGGGGAAGAATTGTCTATAATAGCTATACCACCTCCATCAGAAATCATTTCATATAAGTGATCTAAAACGACTGGTCTATCCATCCAGTGAAAAGCCTTGGCAATAGTAACAAATCTGAACTCAACATTGGATTGGCTTTTATATTTTTCAATATCCCCAATAAACCAATTTGTATTTTCAACCCGATTTTCACTGCTAAGATTTTGTGCTAGTTGAATCATTTCAGGTGCCATGTCAACCCCAACTATTTTTTCAAACCAATCCGAAAACCTTAAAGCAAGTCTTCCATCCCCACAGCCTAAATCTAACATTTGGCCACTTCCATCCAAATTAAATCTAGTTATTAAAAACCTTATCAAGGAAGCAGAATATATTGGCCTATATCGTGAATAATATAATGCTGCACCTTTAAATAAATCGTCACCGTAATTTATCAATTAATTATTTCCTCCCAATTCATTATCTGAAAGAAGATAAAGTTATTTAATTCGTGTTGCAAGAATAACCGATGAAATTGGAGTCAAATAAACTTCTACCACTAGCAAATTAGCGTGATTTAACCAAATCACCTTAACTGGATCGAGTTTTCCTTTACTTTGCATCCTCAAAATTCATAGTTTAGTGGATATCCTTTAATACGAAGAACTTCTGGTCTAACCATTGTTTTAAACTTTCCCACATTTCTTCGGAAAAAATATGATTTACTTCATCAAAAACAATTAATTGCACGTCATAGTGAGCATTTGCTTCAGTCAAATAATTATAGTATTCTTTTTGACCTTCGATTGAAACAATACTATCTTGTTCCCCATGCATTAATAGAATAGGAGAACCACTATGAACTTTTCCGAGTGGATTATAAACATTTATTTTGTACATCTCTTCATCAGTCATTTCAGGACGACAATCATTTTCCCTGAAAATCTTTTCCGATAAAAGAAAAGAGCCAGATCCGTTAATATTGATTAAGCCTGCGAAATGATTACCACTTGCAAATATCCCGTTCGCTATAAATCCTCCCATGGAGATTCCCATAAGGATTATATCCTTTTCCTCCTCACCTAATTTTTCCAGTAATAATTTAGAATCGTCAATACTTCTAAAAATTGTCTTCCAAAAGTACTCTTGCATAACTTCTTTATTAAAATGATTTTCCAATTTATTTCTGCTGTCATGATATATTATTTCTGGAACAACAACCTTGAAACCAAGTGACATTAGATTTTCCGCAAAGTCATGATATTTGCTTGCGCTTGAACCCCAACCATGAAAGAGTACAATCGTTTTGCCCCTTTTTGTTAAATTACTCGAATATTTGTTGTAGATGAAATCTTTAGATACACTTTTTATCATTCAATTTCCCTCCCAATCTTCTTCATTCAACTCTTATGTTAATTCCCTTGAATAAATAATGGGAGCAACGTTCCAACCCATATCCATAAAACTACCTCTAGTTGCTCGATTAAAAGCATCATTTAAATTCCCAGCTGGATTCCTTTTCAATTCTTCTAGTCTTAATCTTTCTCTACTATTTTTAGGTGTTTCCTTGTCTGTATTCATCTGTAGACCTCCTTTTTATGTAGGAAAAAACTCCATAGGTTCTTTACAATGCATATATCCATTTCGCTTGTAATACTCAATGCTATCATCACTTGACCAAACGATGATAAATTCGTACTTCTCGCTCTCTACCCATTTGTTTATAGTTGTGATCAATTTACTTCCTATGCCCTTGTTTCTAAAATCCTTAACCGTATAGACATTTGTCATAAATGCAAATGGATGAGTTTTTCTACCAGGACGTGGTACTTTTTGTATTAATTCTATATAGATATGAGATAAAATATTTGAGTTCTCCTCTGCAATCCAAATAAACCAGTTTTCACTATTAAGAGCCTTTTCTAAAAAGTTTTCACATTCTAATTTAAATGATATGAAATCACTCTCACTGAAAACTATATTTTGATTGGATTCCAATGTGAAATCCAATCTCATTTGAATTAACTGGTTAATATCTTTACTGTCAGCTAGCCTAATAATCATATTCTTACCTCTTTTTCTATTAAGCATATGGAATCTTCAAGAAATTCAATACTTCTCCAATAAATTTTTCCATTTTCTCTGATTCCGGATAATGAGCGCTATTAACGACTAAACAATGGCTACTTCTATATTAAGTGAAATAAAGGTCCAATTATTAGAAGAAGGATCGAACAAGAAACCAGTGTAATACTCACTTTTTTAGACAATTTTACTTGTCCATCACTTTTGTAATATCCAGAAAATTGGAGTTTATTTCTATAGAACACAAAAAACATTATCAGAATCGCCACACCTGGTAGAAACCCTAAATAGGAATTACCGAAATCAACTTTGAAAATTCCGTAAATAATGTTTACTAAAAATCCCATAAAAACACCCAAAATACCGAGTAACAAGATAATTCGAATTAATTCTAAAATCACTCTCAATATAATCCCTCCTATTAAAATTATTAGACTAGAATATACCTATTATGCTTAATGAACCTCTAAATGTTTGGTGCAATTATATAGATTACAGCTCCACTTATTTTCGTAATTTTCTAGAATTGTTATTGATGTATTTTCAATATATGTAATTGGAAACACGTCAGGTAACAAGTGTTGTAATGTAAGTCCAATTAATGCACCATGACTTACTACCAATATTCGCTTATCTTTATATGTCATTACTGCATCTTCTAAAAATCTAAATCCTCTTTTAGCCACTTCTTCAAATTTCTCCAAGCCTAGATCTAATTCTCTCCAGTTAGTTCCCCATTTTTGTATTCGTTCTTCTTCTGTTGTTCCTTCTATTTCTCCACAGTTTATTTCACGAATTCTCTGGTCATAAATAGAAATAGGCAAATTTAATTTATTTACGATTATTTGTGCAGTTTCTTTTGCGCGTGATAAATCGCTTGAAATAATAACATCCCATTTCTCTTCCAGGGAGAGCCTATCTGCTAATGCTTGGGCTTGTTTTATACCAATTTGATTTAATGGAATATCAGAAATCCCTTGCGCTCTCCTAAGCTCATTCCATTCTGTAATCCCATGCCTTATTAAACCAACTGTTGTCACGTTTAACACCTACTACCTTAATTTTTTTTCCCATCTAAAAAATCGTTACTTTTTATCTTTAATTTCTGTAAGAAGTTCTGTTACACGTTCGTTTTGATTTACTATTGTTTTTAACATGTTTTCAATTGCACTCAAAGAAAATAGGAGAATAATCACTAAGATAATCAGTAACCCTATAATAAAGGACATTTCGAATTGCCTCCTTCAATGTGTATAATATTATTACCAATATTATACACTAATTCCAACCTGCTTCTTATAAAAACTCGTTAGATCTGCTGAAAATATTGTATGAAAAAAACTATTCCAACTAAATACTCTAAAATTCCAACTAAACCTGCTAATTTTCCAACTAATATTGAGAACTACAAATTTTTGCGATTTTGACATCTGATTTTGCGATTTGAATTCTATATCTTGCGATTCGGTTGTTCTTCATATAAAAAAGCAAAATCTCAGCTTGTAGAGTCACTTATATATTACGATTCTAGGAAGTGATAAATAAGGCAAAAAAAAAAGCACCCACCTTGGATGCTAGAAATTATATTATTTTTTTAAAATTGTATGAAGTTCTACATTGTGTAACTAGATTTTTCCAATAAGTAGGCTGTTTTAGTCTCTATTGTTTCAACTAAAACTATTAAAATTTTGCCTTTGGATATTGATCTCTTCTTTACCAACTAAAACTATCCTAGATTTAACTTCATTATTTAGTTAGAAATGATTTTGCCATATAGTAAGCACTCACAGTAAATAACTGATTTATCTCGCCGTTATTTATCATCATCTCCATATCATTTAAGTCCACCAAATCTACATCAATAAATTCTGTAGGATCTAATTCTTGCTCAAATGCATTATAAGCGTCGAATAGTAGAAACGTTATAACTTTATTCGTTTGTGTTGCTGGATTAACATAAAACTCCCCTAATAATATAGGCTTCTTTTCTGTAATAAATCCTGTTTCTTCCCTTACCTCTCGCAAGATTGCTTCTTCATATGCTTCATTTCCTTCCGGTTTTCCAGCTGGAATTTCTAAGAAGGAGTCTTGTGCAGCATATCTATACTGTTTGACAAGCACAATCTGCTTATCTTTTGTGAGAACAATTGCATTCACCCAGTCTGCGTATTCGTTGACATAATAGTTTTCTATAATTTGTCCATCTGGAAGTTCACAGCTATCTTGTCGTAAATTACCGAATGGAGATTTGTAGACATAACTTGAATTTAGCGTTTTCCAACTGTTCATCAAAATATCTCCTTTAATCCATGTTTATTTTTGGGGGTTGCTTTTTATAATCTCTAAAGCCATCTGCATATCTAAATCTTCTTTGATATGCTGTGGGGTCCATGGTATATAGATATCTGGTTCGAGGCCGATCCGTGTCATCCCTTTACCATCATCTACACGTTTTAGTTTCGAAGTAGGATACCAAAGTTCAAATCCTTCTGGCCATTTCTTAATCGCTAAGTTTGTATAGTCATTTAATCCAGCAGTTGCTCTTCCAACAACTGTTACTTTATTCGAGAGTTTACACGCTTCAACAAATGAATCTCCGGAGCTACCACAAAAAACATCTGAAAGGATAATCACTTTCTTCGGAAATACCTTCCCCTTCATTATGAAGGAATTATTATTTTGTATATTAAAATTTACAAAGCCTTTTCCATGATTCGATTGGAAAAAACTTTTGAAATCCTCTATCATTAATATAGTTTGCTCATCTTCAACCTTTTCAAGTTGTTCGTTTATCATATCCAATTGGAGATCGCATGTCCGTGCTGTGCAATTGAACAACATCGTATGGACAGCTGGATCGTAATAATCTTTTTCCTCTTCCGGAAATATATATGCTAAAAGATCTATAAAACTAGCATCTGTACCACCTGCATTTTTTCGGACATCGATTATTAAAGATTCGGAAGTACTAAGTATTTCTTCATTGGCACGTATAAGTTTACAAATAGTATCGGGATCGTCAAAATCAGTCAGTGTTACAACGACTGGACCTTCAGCCATTTTTTTTATGGTATATGTAGGAGTATCAAAAATTTTGTCGAATTTCTCCATTCTTACTACATTTGTGGTCTCATCATCGTTTACTATAGTGCAAGTCTCGTGTTTTATTAGAATTGGATTCCACTGTTCACGCTCTACATGATTTTCATTTAATATACGACTATATTGTTCTCTCAACTCCATTATTGGCACACCATCTAAAGCAGAAATCGCTGAACCGAGAGCAATATTCTCTTCATTGCGAACGGATATAACATAGAGTTTGTCTTTAAATCTTCGAACTTTAAATCCTCTTTCCTGTTGAGGTTCCTGATTCTGATTTGAACACTTAAAATGGATGTGATTATCCTTAAAATCGAGTAAATAATCCTTAACCAACTCGATAAATTCGTTTGGTGCAAATGAATTATTTTTATTTTTAATTATCTCCCTAAAATTGTTCGGATTATCCCAGCCCTGTTTATCTATACATCCTGAATAATCTTCATGCATTATCGATATGATTTCCTCGAAGATTTCTTTATACACTAATATTCCTCCTCATTCATAATAAGTAACCCTATATAAAATTCAGGTAATAATTAAAAATTCGGTTAATTTAAACTGTAAATATTTCAACAACAACTTTTGATTGGTAACAAAAATCTCGTTCTAAAAACGCTTCCTTCTTAAAAATAGGAACAGAAAGATTTTTGTTCCTTTTTTCTGCAGATAGCTTTGCCCTTATCAAAGTATTCATCGCCATTATATAACAATTGTTTAATTTAATAAGTTAGTAGTCTATACTTACAGACCTTCTACGTTTGATATTCTAACTTCATAATAAACATTATGACTTAGGATCTTCCAATAGGTTTCCACATTCCGAACAAAACTTTGCATCCCGTTCATATTGATGCCCACAATTTGAACAATAATGACCAGAATCCGAAAGTCCCTCTTTTAGACCTTGACCTACAGCCCTCATTTGAGCTCTCAAAATTTCTTCGTTTGATTTTATAATTTTACTCCGATAAGCAATCCCTGTTAGGATAAATCCAACAAATATAACAGGCAAGGCTACAAAACCTAACCAGAAATATTCAGGTCCTTCCCATCTGTTCGAAGTGAAAAAATCGTAAACGGAAAAGCCCAACCCTGCTATGCCTATAAATAAAACAAACGGAGCGATAAATTTCATTTTGTTACCTCCAAATTATCAATATAAGAGACAGTTTAGAAAAATTCATACAATCCCTTGTCGAAGTAATCAAATTCCTCTTCCGTGATGGTTTCTCCTTCATACCCCTTATAAAAAGCTTGTAAGAGCGCTTCATTGTTTCTGATAGAGCGAGTTGCTAAAGCAATATCATAGCGAGGATCCCCATATGCTGAACCGGCTAAATCAATAAACGTACGTACTCTTCCGTTTGAAACAAGAACATTATCTATGGTGCAATCACCATGGATTAACGTTTGTTTGAATGGAGTAGGTTTATGACTTTTTAATTTATCCAGTAATGGTTGATTCCCATCTACCTCGTAGTTTTGTAAATTATAAGTAGCTTTTTCCAATTGTTTATCAAGCCACGATTCTTTTGTAACCAACGATGTTGGTGGTTTTGTTTCATGCAATTGCTTTAAAAGGGCGCCGAAACTTTCGAAAAGCGTATATTTTTCTTCATCCGATTCTGCTTTCAGAAGCGCTTCCCTTAGTGGGATTCTTTTTTCTAGACTCATTAGTAAATAACTCTCTTGATTATTTTCAACAAATTGATAGAAAGTTGGTATAGGTAAGTTTGTTTCTTCATTCCAATGTTTCATTACCCTTGATTCCTCTAAAAGCCAGCCTCTATACAAAGATTTCTTGGCAATTTTACAAACAAACAACGCATTCTCTGTTTGTAAAAAAGTTACTTCTGACGTACCTCCTTGTCTTTTAGGAAATGAAAAAGAATGCACTTTACCGATAATTGTTTCAAAATGTTCGAGAATAGTTGGGTTAATTGATTTGTTCATAAATAAGCTCCTTTAATGTACTTCTTAGTTCACTTTTTTAGAATCGCTACCCCTATCATCGCCATTAGAATAGTTTTTTTCTTCAAGATTAATCCTCCTTCATAATCAACTAGTTATGCGCTTTACGATAAATCCGATATGTATAGGCACTCCACTCTTCGTTTAATTCTTTCCAGTTAATGATTTTCCATGGATTGAAAAAGGTTTGACCGTTTTTATTGAAAAATAAATGATCTCCAAGATGATAGGCTGCATGCTGAATAATTCCCTCAGCGTTAATCCATGTAACGACATCACCAACTGTCAATTCATCGTCAGTGATGGAATATTGAGCATTTTTAAGTCCTTGTGTAAAAGTTTTTTGATGCACCCATTCGTTTATTATCCATTCATTTCTCTCTGAATGATTACTAATTGCATAAAGCGTTGCTGCTAGACAGTTGGCACCAGCATCTGTTGAAAATGAATTCGCATATTTTTTCAAGTGTGCAGGAATATTATCTGGAACTTCTAAGGACTCCCAACTGTCCCATTCAAGAGCATATGCTTGAATTGCTTTCTCTTTGTTTGAAAAGGACAACTTCTTCCACATATTATTTTGAAGAACAACATATGGTTCACCTTTCTTTTTTACAATAAATTCAGTTGAAACTTCATCCGGTTCAGAAAATAAAGAAAGCGGAAGTATTAAACCTCTATTTATACTTACTTGTATGCTAAAAAGAGTTGCTCTTGTCTCTGAACTAAGGGTTGTTACCCAACCTGAGTGAGCTAAAATAACATATTGAATATCATTAGAAATTCCCCAATACTCATAACTATTTACTAGCTGGATCTGTAAGTAAGAGGCGTGATTGAAAAATTCATCCTTAGGAATTACTAACACTTCATGTAAATAATCTACAAAATTTAGCAGCTCCTTTTCTCGTAAGAAAAACAAATCTTTTTCAGGAACATATTTTTCAATCCAATGGTCTATCTGTTCTTGTGTTGGTTGTATTTGAACGTTCATTTTTAAACTCCTTCGTTAGGTTTTTAACTCTTTATTAATTCATAGGCTATCTCTAAAAATAAAATCCTTCATTTCTTCTGAAACTACAAAATCGATTTCCAATTTTATTTCAATCGTTAAATAGTAGTGCATCTATCTTTAATAAAAAGGCGCCCCCAAAAATAGAAAACCCACTATATAATTATTCAGTTTTTGATAACTTTTGCGAAGTAAAATAAGCCAATGAAGCTATGAATAATATTCCAACTAAATAAATTGTCGAGCTCTGTCCCAACACAGTTGTTGGATCTGAAGTCGTCTTTTGCAAAAATAAATCAGGAGTATAAGATACTGTTAGTAGCCACCCCGATAGTAATTGAAACACCAAGAGCAACAAAGCAAAACTTAACATAAATACAATATACTTTTTCATTTTTCCTCACCTCTTTACTTACTACTACGGAAATACATAGGGAATGGTTTCAATTTTCCAATTATTCATCCGAGACAATTGAGTTTTTTTAAATCTCAATTTTTTACTCTTACTTAAGTACAACTCCTTGGAATAGTATCCCCACATTTAATATTCCTCTTTTCTACTAAATTCCATTTATTTTTTAGTACTTTACTATTTATCTTAAGTTAAGTTTTTCCATACTTCGACTTATATTCCTCTATAATGTGACAAGATTGTGAACTTTCTAATTTCCTCCGTAATGTGACAAGTTTTGCATTTTTAATATTATAAAATAAAAAAAGTTGCTTCCCTGCCTTCTAGATAATCTTCTCAAGAATTGAAGCTAAATATATTGTATGGAGGAAGTTTTTGTGAACAGTTTGTTGGATGAAAAAGCATTGTTGAAACAAATTTGTATCAAGAGAAAAGATATGTATAGGAAGGCGAAGAACTTTGGGCTAAACCATCCTATTGTTGTTTCATGTAGTCAAGAGCTGGATGTTCTACTAAATAATTATCAAAAAAAAGTTTCTTAATAGTAATTGGATAAATTTATCGAAAATAAAACCGATCAGTAATCTCAAATGATTACGATCGGTTTTATTGTTTTAGATGAAAAAATACAGTTCTAATATCTTCCCATCTATAGATTAATAGGTTTAATTCAACACCAGCTATATTGATCTTTTTCGATTCAAGTAGCTGAGCACCAAGAGCTTCGTAGAAAAATCTAGAATCATTATCTTCCAAAACTTCGACAAAAATTGTTTTATAACCTAGTCTATTAAATGTCTCAAATAGTTTATTAACAAGCATTTTTCCTACTCCCATTTTTTGATACTTCTTAAGTAAATAGATAGAAGTCAAATCACCAGAGCATTTAATTTTATTTGTATATCTTTTTCCACCATCAGCAAATCCAACAATTTTACCCTCACTATTTTCTGCAACAAATACATAATGATCATTATCTGATATATTCTTTATCCAAGATTCTGTCTTATGATTGTAAGACAATTTATCCAGAAATTCACTTGGTAAACAATTTTTATATGTAGTTCTCCAACAGTCTACATGAACTTTTGCAATACACATAGCATCATCCAAAGTGGCAGCTCTAATTATCAAAATATTCCCCCCTCCAATAAATTATTCCGATTACATAGTTGTATTGCATGAAATCGTAGGGAATCTCGTTAATTCAAGTCAAATGATTTCTTTTTGTTTTCCGTATTCTAAAAGGGCAACATACGGATCTCGTTCTAATCCTAAAAGTTTGCAAAAAGCAGGCTCGGTTTTAACCCCTTGTTCTTTTAACTTAATTACTTCTTCTTTGAAATTTGGGAATTGCTTTAGTATTGAATTTTCAATTACCATATGAAGATAAGCAAATTGTTCTTTTACTGATTGATGTTGACCAAATAGTTCAAATTCAAACCCGTCAAATGTAAAATTAGCTTTAATTACTGACACATTTCGAATTGAAGTTATTTTTAGTGTAAAATCTTTTTGCTTTCCATACATAGTAGTTACTTTTTTCTCAAATGATGAGAAATCTGCTACATTCATTATTATATCTAAATCGGAACCAATTATATTAATACCTATTGGGAAGGTACCACAAAGAATGGGATTATATTCGGAAAGGTTTTGCATGATTCCCAAATTCCTAATAGCTGAATAAGCCTGCTTTTGATTTTTGTTTCCGAATTGTAAGTAATCTATTGTTTCAAACATACGATTCCTTTCCTTTCTATAAGAATATCAAGCTTGTCCCCCAGCTAATTAATAACACTTCGACACGTGTAAGAAAACACCTTTAAATTCCATCTTTAATAAAAAAATAAGCCATAAGTATTAAACTTATAATCCTGCATTCTTAGGCTAGTATATTTGCAGATTATTGTACAGAGATATTAGGGAATTACTTCCATGAGTATATTGAATCTAATTTTATTTCCCCCTATATAACAAATAATTTAATTTCTATATTGATTATTATCATACTGGAATAGAAACAGGAATAATATTGTTATAGCTAATGGAGGTGGAGTATATATTGAACAAAATTGGAATGATTATTCGAAAGCTACTTTTCATGAATATATTGAAGTGAATTCACTACCTACAACCAATGGAAAATACTACTTAATGGAAATCAAACTGCTAACTGAAAGATTATTTAATAGTAAGAGCCTTTCCACTAAATCTAAACTGGCCAAATTGTACTTGCAGGTTATTAATAGTTAGCTACTAGTTAATTTTCACATCACTACTTAGCTAATTTCCTTCCATTGCGATTTGATTTATACCAGTTTTCTAAGAATCTCCATCATCTAAGAGTTTCTTTAACTAGCATGATAATCTAATAATTTCAGACTGGAAGGGGAATCGAATGTTAGAATATCATCAAAAATCATCACTTGAAGTCATGAAGATGTTAGGCGTGACAAATCAAGGATTGCATGATAATGACGTCAAAAAGAGACAAGAAGTATACGGTTATAATAAATTAGTAGAAGGAAAAAAAACAAGTACACTAGCAGTTTTCTTTGGACAGTTTAAAGATTTATTAGTCATTATTTTAATGATTGCTGCTTTCATTTCATTTCTATTAGGTGAAGTAGAAAGTACTATTGTAATTTTGATTGTCGTTATTATTAACTCAATACTAGGCACTGTTCAGCATGTGAAGGCAGAACAGTCTTTGGATAACCTAAAAGCTTTGAGCTCTCCAGTTGCAAAAGTGATGAGAAATAATCAGCTAATGAAAATTTCATCAAAAGATATTGTAGTTGGGGATCTTCTGTATTTGGACGCTGGTGATTATGTAAATGCGGATGGAAGATTATTAGAAAGCCATAATCTGCATATTAATGAAAGCTCGCTGACTGGTGAATCATTAGCAGTAGGAAAAAGTACCGAACCTATTGATGTAGATCAGGTAACCATTGGTGATAAGAAAAATATGGTTTTTACTGGCAGCTTCGTCACTAATGGACGTGGTATTGTAATTGTTACTTCTATAGGAATGGAAACAGAAATAGGAAAAATCGCAACTTTACTAGATACTGCGAAAGAGAAGAAAACTCCTTTACAAGTGAGTCTAGATCATTTTGGAGAAAACTTAGCTTTAGGTATTACGATGATATGTTTAGCTATTTTCACTATTGATCTTTTTCGTGGACGAGAGTTAGTAGAATCTTTTATGTTTGCTGTTTCACTAGCAGTTGCAGCAATTCCAGAAGCATTGAGTTCAATTGTTACAATAGTGTTAGCTTTTGGTACACAAAAAATGGCGAAGGAAAATGCCATAATACGTAAGCTTTATACTGTAGAAAGTCTAGGAAGTGTCTCTGTAATTTGTTCAGATAAAACGGGTACATTGACCGAAAACAAAATGACAGTTCAACAAGTATATGTGGATCAAAAAGTAATTTCACATGATCAACTAAATATCAAAAATACTATCGAGAAAAATCATATGTTGATGGCACTATTATGTAATGACGCCGTGGAAAGAGATAATAAAGAAATCGGTGACGCAACTGAAATTGCACTCGTAAAATTAGGAAAGCAGTACGAACTGGACGAAATAACCGTAAGAAATCACAATCCTAGAGTAACGGAAATTCCATTTGATTCAGACAGAAAGCTAATGAGTACATTAAACCATATTAATGGACAATCTATTATGATTACAAAGGGAGCATTAGATGTTCTACTAACTAAAATTGTGAAAATCGAAACTTCCAAAGGTATTCTTGATATTACAGTAGAACATCGTAAAAAGATCGAAGAAGTAAACCGAGACTTTTCTATGAATGGTTTAAGAGTACTAGCAATTGCGTACAAAGAGATAAAGGAAAAACAAACAATCAATGTAAAAGATGAGAGAGATTTAATCTTTGTAGGTTTAATGGCGATGATGGATCCACCTAGGAAAGAGTCAAAAGCTGCTGTTGAAAGCTGTATAAAGGCTGGCATTAAACCAGTTATGATTACAGGAGATCACAAAATAACTGCAACTGCAATTGCCAAGCAAATTGGGATTTTAAATGATCCATCAGAAGCAATTGAAGGAAATGAAATTGAAGGATTAACTGATGAAGAATTAAAAGAAAAGGTTCAAGATTTCTCTGTCTACGCTCGAGTATCACCAGAGCATAAAATTCGAATTGTTAAAGCTTGGCAAGAAAAAGGAAATGTCGTTGCGATGACGGGAGATGGTGTCAATGATGGTCCTGCTCTAAAACAAGCAGATATCGGTATAGCAATGGGGATAACCGGTACCGAGGTTGCGAAAGATGCATCCTCTATGATATTAACGGATGATAATTTTTCAACAATTGTTAAAGCTATTTCGAATGGGAGAAGCATTTATACGAATATTAAAAACGCCATTCTATTCTTGTTATCAGGGAATGCAGGTGCTATTTTTGTTGTTTTATATGCAACCGTACTAGGTTTACCAGTTCCCTTTGCCCCTGTGCATCTATTATTTATTAACCTACTTACCGATAGCTTGCCAGCAATCGCAATCGGATTAGAACCTCATAATAAAAACACAATGAAGGACAAGCCTAGAAAAATTAACACTCATTTATTAAATAAAAAATTTACTATTCAAGTGATGCTTGAAGGTTTATTGATAGCTATCTCTACAATCATCGCATTTCGGATAGGCTTGTCAACAGGAGATACTCTAATAGCAAGCACAATGGCCTTTGCAACATTATGTTTATCAAGATTAATACATGGCTTTAACTCTAGATCTAGAGAATCGATCTTCACAATAGGTGTATTTTCAAATAAATATACTTGGCTAGCATTTTTAATTGGTTTTTTATGTTTACACTTAGTATTATTTATACCAAAGCTTACCGGTGTGTTTGAAGTCGAAACATTGAGTAAAGTACAATTAGGCTATATTTATTGCTTGTCCTTTATGCCATTTTTAGTCAATCAGTGGTATAAAGTGTTGTTCGTAAGAAGTAAAAAATAGTTTGTGGACCCTGTTTCAGATACTATTCTAAAACAGGGTCACAAACTCAATGCGCGTTTAAAATTATTCCTATTGATGCATAAATAATGACAGTTCCGAAAATGAACATCATATGAAATAATGAGTATGCAAACATTCGGTTCGCCCACTTCTTCCCTTCCTTCTTATGGTATCCCATAATACTCATCCAAAGCCAAATTGCGCCTAAAATAATCGAAACAAATGTAAGCCCTAAGCTAAGGGGTAAAAATAAGAAGCTCGTTAAAATTAATAAAACTAAGTAAATGTTTGATTGAATATAAGTGCGACGCTCTCCCTTTACTACAGGAAGCATTGGGATATTCGCTGCGGCATAATCATCCTTTTTACGGATAGCTATTGCATAAAAGTGTGGCATTTGCCAAATCATGACAATAATAAATAATGCCCAGGCTGCTGGATGCCAAATATCGGGTGCTACTGCTGCCCAACCAATAAGTGGGGGCATGGCACCTGAAATGCTGCCAACTTCTGTGTTCCAAATAGTACGACGTTTTGTCCAAATTGTATATGGTACTACATAAAAAAATACTCCGAGAAAACCTAATAACGATGCAAGTGGTGTCGTTAATGCAAGTAATCCAGTTCCAATAATAAGTAGAGAGATTCCTACGACTAAAACTAGTTTTGGAGATAATTCACCTGTTACAGTGGGACGATATTTCGTACGTTGCATCACAATATCAATGTCACGATCATATAAATTATTAAACGAGCCTGCTGCAGCGATTACTGCTGCCGTTCCTAAAATCGCACATACGATATTCGTAATATTGTCTTGAAAACTTAACTCATACGTGTATAAAGCGAGCATGAGACCTGCTACCATTGGAATTAAATTAGATTTAATAATCCCAGTTTTTAGTGCCAGTGCCCATAAATTCAAATTAGATTTCTTTTGCATAGTGTTTACTTAACACTCCTTCATTTCCTCAACGCATTTCGAATTACTCGATATTATTACTCTTCTAAATATAACAGAATTATGGACTATTCGCCTTCTTTACTAGGTGACAATCTGTTGACATATCCATCCAAAGATCTTTTTAGTTTTTTGTTACCTTGGTCCATTATCCAGGAGTAGTAATGCTTTTTAAGAATAAAACCTACTAAAATGTGCACTCTAGACTTTAGGAGGTGAAGATCCATGAGTAAAAATAACAAAAAGACAATGAATGAAAGAACGCATAATAGTTTCGAAATCTACAAAAAAAATGAAAACAGCAACAGTAATAACGATAACACTAGCCAAGAATTTGCTGAAGAATTTGGCTCTACAGCACATATCAATGCAACTAACAAAAACAAGAATAAACAGTCCCTCAAAAATAAATAAAAGTGGAATTTGAAATGTGAGGAATATAGGTTATAGGTAACCTCTCTTTTTTTCAATATGTATCTAGAGAAAAACCGGGCAATTAGACGCCCGGTCCTTTTAAGAAAAGTAACTTAGAAATGTCGTTGATTTCCACTATTATTGACACTTTTCGCGGGTATGCTTTAGTCTACTTGTGCACTACTTTAGATAATGCAATTAAACAAATAAATTACTATGATGAACTTGGTGATGCTATAAAAGATAATGATTACTTTCATAGTTATGACGGAAGTCACTAATTCCCTCACATTCACTATTTGAATTGGAGTAACCCAATTCAAAGACCTGGTTCAAACATAGCAACAATTTAAAAACAATAGAAACAAAAATAAAAACTATGTTGTAATAAAAATACAACATAGTTTTTTCATTTAATTTTCATTACATATTAATAGAATTTCAAATATATTATTTATCCCCATACATTAAATAACAGACCCTTTCATACAAAACTCGGTCACTATTTAAATTGTACATAAATTGTTTGTAACACAGGGAGACTAACAATTCCCATGCTAAGTCAAGCTTAGAAGCATACTCTCTGGACCAGCGTTAAGCAAAAAAGGACTCGGTTTTCCTACACTGTATAGCTGTAAATGATGCATAGCCCGGGTACAGGCAGTGTAGAACAATCTACGCAAGCTTTCATCGCCGTATACTTGCGCCGATGCGTCATATATGATTACGGCGTCGAATTCAATACCTTTAGCCAAATACGCCGGTATGACTACGATGCCTTGCTCATAGTCAATTGAGCTTTTCTTAACTAGCTTAATTTCTTCAACATCCTTCAGAAAATCGTAAGCTGCAGCACTTTCCTCCGCCGATTTGCATATGATCGCAATCGTATTATAACTACGATTCCGCAATTCTGCTACTTTAGATAAGATACTGCTATGCAGCTCGATACGATTGGACAATTGCGTCAGCACTGGTTTCTCGCCATCGCGTTCAAAAGGTGTAATATGTTCGCCACTTGGTACAAGTTGACGTGTGAATTCGACGATTGGTCTTGTTGATCTATAGCTACGGGTCAAAGTTATCGTATCCATTTCATTCGGCCCGTATAACCCCGAAAGCGTGTGAAAATCAACCGTTTCGCTGGAATGGGCGAATATCGCCTGGTTAAAGTCTCCAAGTACGGTCATCTTTGCAGAAGGAAACAAACGTTTCAAAAACTCGAATTGAAAAGGAGAATAATCTTGCGCTTCGTCAATCAGAACATGTTTGATTGAGACATTCGTCTGAAAGCCTTGAATCAACTCTTTCAAAAGTAAATACGGGGTAGCATCCTCGTATAACAGTTTCCCCTCATCTAGCATTTTCACAGTAGATAGGCAGATTTCCGACAACTCCTTAGGTGTTTCCTCCTCCACCCACTGTTTAATCCGAGTTAAATCGCAGAAAATTCCCTTGTATATTCCTTTAATATCGATAAAACTAAGCATACTAATTCGTTTGCGTAACGGCTTTAACTTCTGCCGGACAATCAATCGACTTAACGCTTTATGCTCAATCTCATAATCGTCTAACGATTCCGCTTTATAGCCGCGTTTTTTCCGTAAGTGGTTATAAGCCTTTTGATAGTCCTCTTCGCTGAGCAGTTCAATTGCGTCATATACCCATGGCTCGTTTAGTTCGATTTTTTCAGCTTCATCTATTTTCTTGTTTAACCAATCCTTTAGCTTCGCAAGTCTATTATGAAAGCGTAGCGATGTGTCGCTACTATAAAATCTTTCAGAGATTTGCTCGGCGGTGACTATCGGTGTTCCTCTGAATATAATTCCCTTGAATTGCATGCCGGATAATTCCAGTGATTGCCTGTATGTTTTAATTATCTCAAAAAAACGGACCGATGCCTTAAATCGGATACTCTCAGCCCTAGTCTTGTATGAAGGATCATCCGTAGCAGTCAACACATATTCCAATTGCTCATAAGGTCCTTCTACTTGAAATGCATTGCTAAGACGATGGTTCAAGTATTCCTGGAATGTGACCTGCTGCATATTCTCTTCACCGAGTTCGGGCAATACATTTGATACATAACTTTTAAACATAGAATTTGGCGAAAATAGAACGATTTGGTCGGCTTTCAATCTATCCCGATACTTGTAGAGCAAGTAAGCTATCCGCTGAAGTGCGACCGATGTCTTTCCACTTCCAGCTGCTCCTTGAACGATGAGCAGCCGCCCATAATCATGTCGGATGATTCGATTTTGTTCCAGTTGAATAGTAGAAACTATGTTGTGCATATGTTTATCTGTGCCTTTACCGAGCACCTGTTGTAAAATCTCGTCTCCGATGGTGAGATTAGTATCGAACATCGATTCTACAACCCCATCGCTGATGATATATTGCCACTTTTGGTCTAGCATGCCGTGGATAGCTCCTCCAGGTGTAGTGTATTCAGCAGGTCCCGGGGAGTAATTGTAGTAGACACTCGAGATAGGAGCTCGCCAGTCATAGATAAGGAAGTTCTCTCCACTTATATCCCTTAGAGTGGAAATGCCTATATAGAATCTTTCCGTAACGGAAGTTCCTTCTTCCCTGAAGTCGATTCGGCCGAAATAAGGTACCTCCTGCATGCGGCGTAACGCGGTCAATCTGTTAAAGACTTGTCTGTGAGTACTTTGACTAACTGAAAGATTCTGAGCCTGTTGTCTCAAGCTGATGATCGTCTCCAGATAATCGTCAAAAGTATCTGTGCTTACCTTGATGTCATCCCAAAAATGTTTGCGGAAATTAACCACTTCTTTGCGACTCTGGTTGGTTTCGTCTTCCAGCTTACCGATTTGTTCAGTAATAGCCTCCATTACGCTGTCCAATCGTTTTTGCTCCGTACGAATATCCGTTTCCATATTAAGCACTCCTTTATTGAATCAAAATGGGGGTTGACTTTTCAAATAATGTGTTATAAAATTAATATAGGGTTATTCTACTCTAAACGATTTTAAATTGTGTTACTATATAAACTTACCATTGTTCCGTACTTTTTTCAATGTATTTTACACAAAAATAAGGTGCCAGGTTCAAAAACAATTCCGAATTGTTTTGAACCTGGCACCTTTCATTATTACTTGGATGTAGTGTAAATTATTTCATCTACATAACCTTTTTAGCTTCCTCACCAGCTTTATACGTAGCTCTTTGAGTTATTCTTAATTAGAACCCCCCTGTTCTGCAATAAACTTGAATAACTAAATGGTTTCACCTCAAATATCTTCTCAAAGCCTTCCCTTACAAAGTGTTATATCAATTATAAATTGAAATTAGTTGCTTCCTATAAGCTTGACCGTTCAAATGACTGTATCATATCATAGATTTTCATATTAGTTAGTTTTACAAAATCACTGCCTACTAGAAATTATATAAAGAACAGTATCCTTCTTTAACTAATCTTCTCGTTTTTTTATCAAATCCTTGAAAGTCAAATATGTATAAGTTCATCTACTATAGCAAAAACTTTTAAAGAGGAGTGATGAAGATTGGATAAAAAGGAAACTTATCTTACAACAGCGCCAAAGAATTCGCAAATAACAATTGAAAATGGATCAACATTTCCAAATTTAAGAAATGTACAAGGGAATTCTGTAAATGAACATAAAGCGCTTGAAGAAGCCAATATAATAATTGCCGGCGACGAAATTAAACAACAAAACGAAAATTTATAATAATGTCAAACTCAAATACAAGAGAATATGGTCACGATCCCTCTCTCTAGATTTTAAGTTATGATATTCATCAATTGTTTCGAAACGAAATTAAATACAAGTTAATTTTTTTGAGTTTGATACGTGAATGAACATATATAGCTTATGATTGATTAGATAAGTTTGCTAATAAAATTAAGGGCTGGTAGAAAAACACACAACATGTGAGGATAATCTACTATGTCCACCAATCCTAACAATACTAACTTTACATTGGGAGATGAATTAAGATGACCGTCTTAACTATGAAAGAATTGGCATTTATAGAGGATGAAATCCGTGCAGAGGAGATAACCGCAAAAACGATGAACTGGTGTGCAACACAATGCAAAGAACAAGAGTTAAGAAAAACACTCGAGGAGATGGCAGAAAAACACCAGTTAAAAATTGCCGCGCTCTCCCAATACTTCAACCGAACAAACAACATTTAATAATTGCAAAGGTGGGTTCATTCATATGCCAAATAATATCGCAGGACGAGGCTTAACAGACCGTGAAATGCTCCAGCTTTGTTTAGAGCTTGAGAAGGGACGCTGCCGCAGCCTCAGCAATACCATATTAGAGACCACACATCAGCAACTGCGGGAAATTTATAAGCAATGTTTTGAAAATGCGAGCTCGAGCCATTATCAGCTTTTTGAGATAATGGGCAATAAAGGTTGGTATAAGACAGAGGATGCATCTAAGGAGCAGGTTGAAAAAGTAAAGGAACTTATGCGAAATAACCTCCATCCAGATGATCAATATTAGAAAGTACCTAAAAGCGCAATTTAATGTTGCTTGTTTTATTTCGATACCCTTTTGAGTATTTTTAGTGCTCTTCTAGCTCGTTTGTTAGAACACATCTGGCCCTAGTCAAGTCCAGTTAGCCATCTTTTTCAAATGTATGGCAGCGAAAGTAGGCATCCCCCTGCATCGACAATTTTTAAAGTCCACTTAACATCGTCCAACGCATGCCATGCTTTTCTTTGGCATCTGCTAATACACGTTTAAATCATTTCTTTGAGTTTCGCGTAAATTGGTTTTACATCTTTCTTATGTGGCATTATCTACATATGTGTGTAAAAAACACAATAACCATCTATCAAAGTGAATGATAGATGGTTATTAAAGATTTTTAAAAATAGTTTTTTCTTCAATTGAAATAATTAGATTGTTTCATTTCGGAAGGCGAATCGTCAAGAATCGCTTCTAAATTCTTTTAATCCTGATTAAACCACAGTTGATCTTTATCATCAACGTCGCCATTATAATTGATTAGAATTTCATCTCCTGCTTTAATATCTGTGTAAGCATAGAAATCAAATGTGTGATTTTTAAAATTAATCTCATACATTGCATTAGGTTCATAAGAATGATTAAACAACATTCCATAACCAAGAAGGATTGCAGATTGGCCTATCCCATACTCAAAAGCGTAATCAGCGAGTATGGTTTTCTCAATGTATTGATGCTCGTCGTTCGGATAAGAAATGACAGGTGCTTCATGTAAAAGTTCTCCTTTTTTGAAATCACATGTAGCAAATACCCCTCTATTGAATTCTCCATCACTTAATGGAGATGTTTTTACCTCTATCATGTTTGTTCGCCTACTCACTTTTAAAATATACTTTCTAACTATAACATTAATTTAGACATTGAGCTCATTATATTTAGCTATTAACCATTTTTGTGGTCAATTTAATATTAACCCCGAAACTATTAAATCAGAAAAAATCTTTGATAAATGGTGTTAATTCTATATTTTTAGTAGCTGTATCATTAACGAAATATTCATTATGGTCTACGCCAATCATAGTTGGTTGATATTTCTTTATCGCTTCTATCAGCTGATTAATCACGAACACGTCTAAATAATTGGTTACCTCGTCCCAAATAAATAATTCATTTTTTCCTAATAATGCGTTTGCTAAAAATACTTTTTTCTGTTCGCCAGCGCTCCAATTTTTAATTGTTTTATTTGAAAAACTGGAGCGCTCTATACCTAATTTAAGTTGCCAGGTTTTAAAACAATTCCGAATTGTCTTAGAACCTGGCAACTTTCTTATTGCCTTGTAATCGCAACTGCGGATGGTCTTGGAATCTCACCAAATTTCCACCTGCTAGACGGATTATTAACATCCACACTCTCTTCACCTGATGCTGGACAGACATAAATAGTGTTTCACCATCAGGAGCCAACCATGTCCCTGTTAATTCCGCTTGTACAGGTGCAGATGCAAATTGCATTCCTTTACCACGATAAGGTCCTTCTGTTGAAATCATATATAATCTGTTGTTACAGAATGGTCTATACGCTCCTTTATTGTTCTTATCAGAAGCGATATCAGTGCATACCCAATGGTAAAACATCAAGTTATTTGGACAGGCAAAACCAGTTTGCGGCCCTCCAGATTAAAAAATTTCATATCCAAATGAGGTACTCTCATGGTTATTGTCTTCTGGAAACATTCGATATATCTGTCCGTAATAGTTTCCGTGCGCAATGTTATTTGTGAAAGCAATAAATACAGAGCAATCCTATGGATGAATATCAATATCCTCCGGACGATCCATAGGGGTCCTCCTACAAGCTGGCACCACTGTAAACAACAATACGACCGTATTTCCCAAGTGTCATCACTACATTCTCGTGAGTGAACCTACTGAGCATCGAATGTTTTTTTGGAGTTGATTTAGGTTCATAAGCGGCGATTTCAACCGCCCACCCGTAGTGAGTAGGATTTTGAGCTGGAACTCCTGCTGTTTCCGACCAGTTCTGCATTATTTCCGCATAATTATATTTTCCAGAAAAAACCATATCACAAAGTGTTTTTCTCCCCGAAAGGTTGGCAAATATACCGATGACATGAGTAACCCCACCTACTGCTCCATTCCCTTTAGCTGTACCAGTTAAATTGATTGGCGTATCGGCAGTGATTCTTCGATTAAATGGATAACCTTTCACTATTGTCCATATACCATCTACTGCTTTACGGGTATGATGAACAATAGACTACCTTTAATATCAAAATCGACCTGATTTTATTGTACTTTTACAAGTAGAAGAGGCCACCTATTAGGCGACCTCTTCTACTTGTAATATACTTTCTTCATTAAATAAATTAAGGTTGTACTTATGATTTTAATCTAACTTCGTTGGACTTTTTGTGAAGAAACTTACAATAAACATAACTATTATATTACTAAATAAAGCTATGACCCCAATGTTTAAATCTTGAATAACACTTGGCAGGGATGGAAATAGACTGGCCATTGTTGTTTTAGTAAATGTGACAAACAGAACAATCGTCACGCCTACAAACATTCCAACTCCAGAACCGTATTTTGTAATTCCGTTTTTCTTTCTTAAGCTCAAGTATAGTGAAGGTGCCATTTGTGTAATTAAACTAAAAGAAGTTAAATATAAAGTTGCAAGTGTATCACTTCCACTCATTGAGAAGAATGCACACACGATTGATAATAAAACAACGAATCCTTTTGCTGTGATAGCTTTACTTTTATCAGAGATATTAGGCTTTAATGGTGCAATCACATTCGTTGTAATCATTGTTGCCGCTGACATTAGCATCATTGATCCAGGAACGAGAGTAGCTAATAATCCTGTTGCCCCAATAATACCGACAAACCATGGATCGAATGTCTTCATGGAAATTTCTAATAACGCCAAATCTCCACTCTTCAAACCTGGAAGCTCAACAACTGCTGTAAATCCAACGAAGTATACAAACAAGACCATTAGCGCGTAAATCGGAAGCAATACTGCATTTAATCGAAAGGCTTTTGCATTTTTTGAAGCATAAATTGTAGGTGCATTATGCGGCCACATAAAATAGGCAAATGCACTAATGGCAACAGTTGATATAAACCAAGAAACACTTAATCCTTTCTCTGGCAAGGCTAATGCATGAGGCTTAAGTTCATTAACCGCTTGGAACAATCCCCCTAAACTGCCATGGTAATGGACCGGTAAGTAGATCCCCAAGAAGACGATAACGAAGAGAATTAATACATCTTTAACCGTAGAAGTCCACGCTGACCCATGAATTCCTGAGACCATAACGTAAACTAATAATCCAATCATACCAACCCAAATGGCTACAGTAGAAGGAATGGCACCGTAGGAAGTAGCCGATACTAATATCCCCATTGATTTAAACAGGATCGTGATATAAGGAATTAGTGCTAAAACACCCACAATGGCTACAAATACTCCAAGTCCTTTACTGTTATATTTTGACGAAAAGAACTGGGATTGTGATACGATATTATTTTCTTTCGCGTATTTCCAGATAGGTGGTAATATCCAGTAGGATGTCATGGTACCTAAAGCTGTAAAGGCTAGTAAATAAAATGCTGCGGCCCCATTATTAAAGGCAAGACCACTTGTTCCCAACAATGTAAAAACCGAATAAGTTTCGCCAGCTAATAATATGAAGACGAAAATTCCACCAAAACCGCGGCCACCAATAGCCCATTGTTCCATGCTCATGTCTTTTCCGCGCTTTGCCATAAGCCCCAATGCGATACTGAGAATCAAAGATAAAGTTATAATTACCAGTGCAATATTCATTCTTCCCCCTCCTTATTTAGAGGATCTAAACGATAAATGATAAACATGATGATTGAACTCATAACTGCCCAAAAAATAATCCAAAACAAGAAAAATGGTATACCCAATACATAGGGTTCAATTCTATTTACAAAAGCCGCGCCGCCTAATATTGCGATAAAAGGCAATACAGCAAGTAAGTAGTATGGCTTCATATTTTCACCTTACCTTTCAAATATCGTGCGGTTAATATAGTGCGAAGTCAGATGGAGTTGCTTCTCCATCTGCTTGAACGCACTATAGTGTAGAGAAAATGTTAATTAGCTGCGGATCCAGGGACAAACTTACCGTAACCAGGACCTTTGGTTACGTTTTCTCCATCGAATACTTCTTCTCCACGTAAAATAGTAGAAATTACTTTACAATTTAATTCTTGTCCATTAAATGGAGTTAACTTCGAAAACGATTTAAAAGAATTTTGGTCGATAACTGTCTTTTGTTTCGGATCAATTACTGTAAAATCAGCATCATATCCTACACTGATCTGTCCTTTTCCAGGTATTGAGAATACTTCTGCTGGATGAGTTGACATTAGATTTGCAAATTCATTCGGTGTTAACCTTTCATTTGAAACGGTGCTATTGAACATTAACGGTGCCATAATTTCAACCCCAGGTAGGCCTGAAGAAGCAAGGAAAATATTATCGTTCCCTATCTCTTTTTGCTCTGCACTCCATGGGGCATGATCGGAGGAAATCAAATCGATGTTTTCTTCTTCGATATGTTTCCATAATCCCTGGACTTCCTCTTTTTCTCTTAATGGAGGATTATTTTTTGCAATTGGTCCGTATTTATCTAAATCATCCACATCCATCAATAAATATGGATAACATGTTTCACATGTCACTTTTACCCCTTGGGCCTGGAACAATTTAATCATGTCTATTGTTCTTGGGTGACTAACATGAACAATATGGAGTTTTACATTTGTCCAATATGCGAATTCCATTAATTTCAATACAGCGCTTGTTTCTGTAACAGGTGGACGTGTTTCGTTATGTGCTTTAGGGTACACTTTTCCTTCTTTTTGATATTCATCAATCAAATCTACAATGATTTCATCGTTTTCTGAATGAAAAGCAGCACGAAGTCCAGTCTGTTCGATCAGCTTCATCGCTTTCAATATCTCAGGATCAGGAATTCTTGGAAAACGGTAAGTATCCGTTTCAAAAGTGGACATTTTAAAAGCAATTGCCCCAGCTTCTGCTAAAGGAATAATTTGGTCTGTTCCATTCGTCTTCGAAATGGTTCCCCATAAACAAATATCAACAACGGCTTCTTCCTCTAGCTGTTTAACTTTCTTTTTAAACTGATCAACATTGTTAACCGGGTTCGGCAAATCATAGGGCATGTCTAGGAATGTAGTTATACCGCCTGCTGCTGCGGAAGTACTCGTTGTCACAAATCCTTCATTAGGATTACTGAAGCAATGTACATGTACATCAATCATTCCTGGAAATACATAAGCGTCTCCATAATCTTTAACATCATCAGATTGCAGATGGCCTGTTCCTTCATGAATACTGACTATTTTTCCTTCTTTGATTCCGACTTCACCTTTAATTACTTTATCTTTCAATACAATATTCCCTTTAACAACGCTCTCAACTTGCTTCATTACATTAACTCCTTTTATAATTGTTTTTCAATTTTTTCAATTGCATTTTTAATGGCATCTACAATTTCTTGGCTATCTCTCTTTGCTACTCTTTCCTTTGGTCCTGCCACACTTAAGGATGCAACCAGTTTATGATCACTATCAAATATCGGCATACCATATGAGATAACACCTTCATCAATTTCACTATCTGAAAATGCATACCCTTTTTGACGAACACCCTCTAAATGAATTAACATCTCGTCCAAATCCATTATTGTTTGTTCTGTATGTTTTATCATGTTTCCATTTTTAAATATTTCTTCAACAAATAGGTCTCCCATATAGGCCAATAAAGCTTTGGAAGAAGCCCCACCGTATAAGGGAACTATATTCCCTTGTTCAGAAGAGACTTTTATTGGATGCCCTGATGGAACTGCACCTAAACAGACGGCTTGCAAATTTGAAGGAACCAATAAAATCGAAGTTTCTCCTGTTGTACGTGTCAACTCTCTCATTGCCTCATGAGAAATGACTGGGAGATTAGTATCCATTTTCACTATTTTGGCGAACTTTAGAAAGATGTAACCTAAACTATACAGACCTGGAGAGTATTCAATAAGATAACCTTTTTCTTTCAATAACCTCATATGTCTATACACTGAACTTTGTGGCTGCTGTAATCTTGCTGCAAGTTCAGGAACTGTTAGTGCCCTTGTTTCAAAATCAAATTGTTCCAAAATATCCAAGGTTTTTTCAGCGCTCAATAATATACTCTCCTTTTTCAAATTTTCAATAGATCGCCAATTGAATTATCATTATTTGATAATTCGTTATCTATAAATGATAATATACACATAAAACATCTGTTTTGCAAGCGCTTTTATTCTGAAATATCAATCAACAAAATAACCCATTAATTATATAATCATAATTAATGGGTTATTTTACGTTCTATTAAATTACAAAAACTAGGATTTATTACTCTTTTCGGAAAAAGCCAACACAGCATTTAGCAATACCTTTGTACCTAAATATAAATCTTCCTTCTCCGCCCATTCTTCCGGACAATGACTTCTGCCAGCTTTGCATGGTATGAATATCATCCCAACAGGAGCTAGCAATGACATTTGATTTGCATCGTGACCAGCCCCACTAGGTAATTCGATAACTTTATTAGTAATAGAATTACTTGAATCACTTAATAACTGTTTAATCTCATCACTGATGACTATAGATCCTGAACGAGAGACATTTTCAGTTTTCACAATCACATCACGTTTTAATGCAATGTTTTTTACTTGTGATAAAAACTCACTCCCCACTGCATCAATTGCTTCTTCAGATATGCTACGAATTTCAACTGTGAATTCCACTCTACCAGGGATTACATTTGATGCGTTAGGAAAATTATTAAACACTCCGACTGTACCCACAACAGGCTGATCATACTTTCTATTTGCCACACTCTCTAAAGCAAGAGTCATCTCAGATGCTGCAGTAAGGGCATCATTTCTCATATCCATGGGAGTTGTACCAGAATGATTTGGTAATCCATCCACTATGACTTTATAGCGCTGAATTCCTACAATCCCAGTCACAACTCCTATGTTTGCATTTCTTTTGAGCAAAACAGGTCCTTGTTCGATATGTAATTCGAGGTATAATGCGATTGAACCTTTCTCTCGCTTACATTGTTTTATGTGAGCAGGGTCTCCACCCGCATATGAAATTGCATCCGCTAAAGATTGCCCATCCGGATTTGTGTATAACAGCATTTCTTCAGTTAAGTTACCGGACCATGCCCGACTTCCAACTGTAGAAAGCCCATATTCTGATGGTTCCTCAGCTGTAAAATCCACAATTTCAATCGTATGTCTAGTCGAAATATTATTTTCCGTTAACGCTCTTACAATTTCTAATCCCGCAAGAACTCCCGCAATACCATCAAATCTTCCTCCATTTGGAACCGTATCAGTGTGAGAACCAATCACAATGGGAGGTAAATTAGGCTCTGTTCCAATCAATCGTCCAATTACATTGGATGCTTCATCCACCTTCACTTCTAAACCAATGTCTATCATTTGATTTTTCAACCATTCGCGTCCTTCGTTATACTTTGCAGTAAAAGATCTTCTTGTCCATGGTTGGTTTTCCACTGTTATTGATGCTAAATCATTAATCGTTTTCCATAATCTTTTTTTATTTATTAAATCCATTTTCTCACCTCGTTAATTTTTTTAAAGCTGAATATCAATCTTGCATTCATATAGTTTAAATACTCTGAACATAACAGATGAGTATGTACCGTTTTAAGTAACAAAACCTTAATTAATGCGCTACTATAAAGCCTTCAATTTTTTAACAACTAAATGTTGAGCATTATAGCATGTACAGTCGTGAAGACTTTCAATTTCATCCACCAGTTCATAGTCATAACCGTAGCAATCCAAAATAACATAGCTTGGGGAATGTAGTTTGATTTCTTTGGTTAACATATCAAGAACACTTTGAGATTTTGGAGGAACTACAACAAATCGTTTGTTTCCTTTTAAATTGGCCCATTTCAATTTAGCCGATGTTAATTGTTCCTTAATCGGAAGAAATATGATAGTTGTATCATGGTTATTTATCTCACTTGCTTTTTCACAAAGTTCCTTGATCGGATAAATGATTCTGGTTTCATCAGATGTGGACTTAAATTCACTCATACACAACAGTGCAATGGCATCAGATGAGGCTTCATATTGTCTAATCAACTTATCTACTCTATCTTCAATACATTCGTGACTTATATTCGATGTCCCATTTTTATGGACAACATATAATTTTTCTTGACCAGGAACTTTTTCCAAATTTATAATTTCATCTTCTGAAAAACCATCTAGTGCACCAATCATTTGTATGTTTTGAACACCCCCTTTAATAAATGCTTTCATCAAATCTTCCCTAGGTGTTTGGCCTATTGTTATTAAAGTGAACATATCTCATCTCCTACTTTTTGTCGTTCCTGCAACAGATGTTGTATTCCCTACTGAAGCATGATAGAGATATTACCTAACTATATCTAGGTTGTCAATTCGATTAGAAGTGTGAAATAATGACTCAAGATATAAAGTTGCCGAGTAAAATAAGCCAAATTGAAACCAACATTTGCACTTTTAATTATAGTTTTTTCACAAAGTTCTTAAGTCTTATTATCACAAACTACGAATTTCCTTTCCTCTTAGTTAGAGTCACACCTTGAATGAAGGTTGAAGGGTCCTCCCATTTGCGAGAAAATTAAATTATGTAAATTCAGTAGGATTAAAAAGATGAATTCTGGATTATACAGTATTCATCTTTTTAATGGTATGAGTATTATTAGAAGGTTTACAAGGACACAAAAGGTCTCCGAAAATAAACGGCGCCTGCAATTTGATCGCTCAATTAGGGAGATTATGATTCTGTCTATACAGATTATGCGGTATCCTATAGATAACATTTTGAAACTGTCTTATTTAAGTGTTCAAATCCTCTTGTTTTCTACTTTGTTATTACTATTTACCAAATTTGTAAGATTAAAAATCATATAAAATCATTAAAAAATGGTGTTAATTCTATATTTTTAGTAGCTATATCATTAACGAAATATTCATTATGGTCTACACCAATCATAGTTGGTTGATAATTCTTTATCGCTTCTATCAGCTGATTAATCACGAACATGTCTAAATAATTGGTTACCTCGTCCCAAATAAATAATTCATTTTTTCCTAATAATGCGTTTGCTAAAAATACTTTTTTCTGTTGGCCATCGCTCCAATTTTTACTTGTTTTATTTGAAAAACTGGAGCGCTCTATACCTAATTGATATAATAGATGCCAATATTCTTCTTTTTCTTCTTTCGTAGATAATTGATTTATCGATGAGGAATAATCTAAATCCGCTTGATTTTTTAGGCTTAGTATCGATAGATTTTCAGGTAGATTTATTCGATATTCACCTATTGTTTCTAACTGTTCTGTTCCAAGTATAAAATTTAACAGTGTAGATTTACCGACCCCATTTTTCCCCTCAATAAAGAATCGATCATTAGGATATACATCTATATTGATAGGTTCAAATAAAGGTATTCCATTTCTCAAAATGGAAAAATCACGAAAGAACAAAACCTGTTTTCTTGGCTGTTCAACTATCATTTTAAGGTCTGACACTTTTTCGATGTTGTTTATAAGACTTTTCTTTTCTTCAATCATCGATTCTGTTCTTTTTTCGATTGCTTTCGCTCTCTTCATTTGTTTCGCAGCCATTCGCCTTGCAGAGGCATCTTTTGTACTATTCTCTTTTTTCATCCCCCAAGTACTCACTTGTCTTGAAACATCATTAAGCCGTTTAATTTCCGTTATTAGTTCGGCATTCTTTTCCTCAGAAAGCATATCTGCATTTGCTTTTTCGTATTTCCACGTATCCACATTGCCGCTAACCACGTCAATCGATTCTTTATTAATCGCTAAAACATGATCAATGAATTGATTTAAAAAAGACTCATCATGACTAATTATGATAAATCCCTTTTTATTTTTTAAGTATTGCCCAACGATTTTTCTGCCATGCAAATCTAAATTATTTGTCGGTTCATCCATTAATGGAAATGAATTTTCACTCAAAAATAGCTCAATCAACAAGAGTTTTGTTTGTTCCCCACCACTTAATACATTAAATTTTTTATTCAATATGTCATGCGATAAATCCATATAGCTTAACTCACGTTCAATTTGCCAAATATCGATATGCGGATTTTGTTTCAGTAACACTCCTAAAGCGGTTAAATTTTCACTAATGTCTGGATATGAAGGGAAGTATTTGAAATCTAATGTTGACTGTATAGACCCCTCATAATCCAGCTGATTTAGAAGAATTTTTAATAAGGTTGTTTTTCCTCGACCATTCCTTCCAACAAGACCTAATTTCCAACTTTCATCGATATTTAAATTTACATTTTTAAAAAGCGGTTGAATCATCGATACATATTTAAAATTCATATTTTTTATAAGAATATTACCTGTCATGAAGATCACCTCTAATAGGAGAGGAAACAAAAAATCCTCCCATTTTTTTGGAAGGATTAGTCAATATATGTTTTCATTTATGCATAACAAATACACCTATTATTAATGTACTAGGTACTTCGAAATATGGTAAATGAGCAGACTAATCCTATTTTGTAAGTAAATGTGTATACATTTATACTAAAAATAGAATTAGTTTAACATTGGCCACTCATCATCCCTTCAAGTTATTACAGTAAAATAACATAAAGTATATTTAAGCGTCAAACTATATTCAGTTGATTCCTAAAATTTTATCAATATTGATCTACCTATATGTTAATTGCTCTGTACTTTAATGAAACTTTATCATAAATGAATTCTAGAAAAGGACTATCAATTTAACTTATGATAGTCCTTTTGAATATTCTCCAATTCATTTATTTTTTTTTCAAAATCCAACCCTTCTATTAACCTACTTTATTCTTCTTTTCCTATTTCATTTGCTACTTTATTTATTCTTTCTAGCATTGGCGGATGGGAATATCGAAACCATTTTACGAGTATTGGAGGGTTCACTTCACTTAAACCCGCCTTTGTAAGCTCTTGAAAAGTGCTGACAGCTGCATCTGGGTCGGCCACTAACTCCATTGCGTAAAGATCGGCTCTAGTTTCTTGATATCTAGAAATATAATTTGAAAGTGGACTTGAAGCGAATAAAAGAAAAGAACTAAAAAGTAAAAACAATGGTAGCGAATGAACAGCATTTATTCGTTGAATTTTTAAGATACCTCCAAAATGAGCTATGACCCAAGGCATTAGTTTTGCTGTTAACCAAAGTCCTACAAGCATAGTAATGAGATAACCTGCGATTCCGAAATATATATGTTTCTCAACATAATGCCCCATTTCATGCGCCATAATGAAGAGAATTTCATTTTCTGATAATCGGTTTAAAGTAGTATCCCATAAAACAATTCTTGCATTGCTTCCAATACCTGTAACATAGGCATTTAATGCGTTTGTCTTTTCCGCCATATTTACTTCATATACATGTTCTGTTGGAATATTTGCTTGCTTAGCAAGCGAAAGAATTTCCGTCTCTAATTCTTTATTTGTTAATGGATAGAAATCATTATATAAAGGGTCGATTACTACTGGTTTTATAAACATGAGAAATATGGAGAATGGAATCATTAATAACCAGGCATTTAGCCACCATTTCTTTGTATTTATATTAATAAGCCAATAAAGTACAGTCACAATCACAACAGCTATTAAGAAGTTAACCCAAAATTCAATGACGTTATCCCGCATCCAAGAATTGAAACTTTGGGTACTGATTTCATAGTATTTACTCAAATAATATCGGTAATAGTTTAAAGGAAATAAAGCGATGAACGTAATTAACGATAATAAAAATACATAGATTGCATTTTGAAATATTACCCATTTCTTTTGCAAAGTGATCCATCTTTCAAATGCTTGAGAAAGCCCCGTAGTGAGTATAAATAAATAGACAAGCCATTCAAACGGTGTTGCAACAAAGAATAGGTAATTCCTAATTTTGGAATACTCCTCACTAAGATACAATTCACGCTCCGACATAAAAACGGACGGATCTGCAACTGTTCCTTTGAAAGCTGCTGGTATACCTCCACTTTCACTATGGAAGATATAAAAATACATCGCTAATGCATACATTCCAAATAGTATTAGAGCTCTAATACCCCATTTTTTTGTCAATTTCCCTTCACCTCGATTCACAATCACTTACATTTAGTGTAATCAAAAACAGAAAAGATAGAACCATTTTCTTCAATACTTTCTCTTTCAAGATTTTAAGGTTTTTGTTTCTCCATCTATCCATTGTGTGTTGGTCTTCAACCTTAACTTCAACACTCTATCCGTTAAACTTAATACATCACGATAAATTGTATGAACTAAATATTTGTTAAAAACGATTTGATTTTCTATTGCTTAATTTTAGGAACTTTTTAGAATGAATTGCTAAATTACCAGAAAGTAATAACCCTGTTATAACTAATAAGGTCGCTATAAGATCATTCATTGTAATAGATTCATTTAGAAAAATAGCAGCTAATACATACCCAAAAATTGGAGTCATAAATAACCAGTTATTAGCCCTTACCGCATCCTGTTTCAACAAGTAAAACCATAATAACATCGTAGCGATTGAAATAATAAACACTAACCAAATTAAAGATCCAAGTAGATAATAATCCATTTTTATGAAATAACTATCTTTTTCGAGAATATAGGTTATTGGGATCAAAACAACTCCGCCAATTAACACTTGCCAAGTATTAATAACAATATTCGGAAGACTTAAATTGGATTTTTTATAATAAACACTTCCAATTGACATTGAAACCATTCCTAGTCCTAATATAAGCAACCCAATTCCTTTTACTTCGTTGCTTGTGAAAGAGGGCCAAGTGGCTATTAGCAATCCAATAGCAGCAACAATCATTCCCAACCACTCTTTTAAAGAAACTTTTCTTTTTAGCCATAGGTAAGAGAGAATAGCAACGATAAAAGGATTTGTTGTAACAAATAAATTAAATAAACCAGCAGAAACATAATTCAATGCCCAAAAGGTTGCACCCAAATAAAGCGTCGTATTCAATAACCCTAAAATAATTAGTGGAAACCAGTCCTGCAACTTCGGCCAAGGATATTTTCTATTAAACAAATAAACATAAAGAAAAAGCAATAATCCTGCCATTAAAAATCGAGTGGTTGCCAATAACATGGGAGTGGTAGAATACAATCCAAATTTTGTTGCTATCGCTGCAGATGACCATAAGAATGTGAAAAATAATCCCATAACTGTTTTCATACTTTCGCTCCTTGCTATAGATCTTTGACCTTGGTCATATACCAAGCCAATATCTAATTTTCACATAAATGAGATGAGCGTTTTTTCCGAGAATCTGATTTATTTAACTAAATGTCGTATATTAGTATTTCACTAAAAAATTTTTGAATAGCTTATTTTCTAGTTTCTCAAATTGTTCTTTCGAAATTGGCTTGGTGTTACCTTCTCATATTTTTGAAATATACGTGTCAAGGACGATTGATGTTCAAAACCTACTTGGATAGCAATATGTAAAATCGGTAAATTTGTATTGCAAAGTAATTCTTTTGCTTTATTTATTCGTACTTCCTGTATATATGCAGAAGGAGATTTACCAGTTTCTTTTAGAAACCATTCCGAATAATAGGAACGGTTGTAGTTTTCAATTGATGCAAGGTCTTGCACGGTAATGTTTTCATTGTAGTGTTCATGTATGTACATAATAGATTTAGATTGTTGTTCATGAAATAGATATCGAGAAATATAGGGATAGAGCTCTTTTAGAGCAGATCCATTTAAAGATTTTTGTTCTATTTCATTCAAAATTAGATATCGTATCCCTTTCCATTGGTTATTTACCTGACAGGTTATTACTCTATTCTGTAACTCGCTACCAGTAAACATAAAAGTAGGGATATCTAAAATTATAAACTCGTTTCTTACATCTGAATGAAATCTATGAAGGCATTCAGGAGGTATGAAAAATATCGTTTCAGGATCTAGTAAAAGTTCCGTTGTACGCGCCTCAATAGAAAGTTCTCCTTGAATAGGTAAGATTAACTGGCCATACCGATGAATATGATTTTCGCTATTAGTTGTATAAGTTCTCCGTTCTGCTACAATTTCATTAATTTGTTCCATTACTATTCCCTCCAAGCATAAATCTTCAACTAGTTCCACATAACCTATTCCTAAAACCTACTATTTTCGTATATTTTCCATATTATCACAACGCTTTTTTCTCTTCCATTTGTTCATGAAATCCAAGATTGGATAATTTACCATGCTCATATTAAAAGAACGTTGTACATAAATCTGAATATTCACTAAATACAAATATTCTTTTTAACATATGCCCCTCTTTGTCAGCTTCTTCATAAGATTGCTTACTATTTAATTAATTTATCATCACTATTACAATCACATTACTAATCCTCATATTATTTATTTCTAAGTTCTAGATCTCCGTGATAATCATAAAATAAATAGATTCTATCTTTTAGAAACTAGTTTTAAAGAATAAGGGGGATAAGAAAATGTTTGCCATTCATTTTTTCGAAAATAATACTCGAGTGTTAAATCAAGCTTTGCGACGGATTCCTACTATTGATGAGGAAATAAAAATAAAAGGTCGAAAAGGCAAAGTTATTAATGTTGAGAAGTTGGAAGAAAACACATTTCATGTATATGTAGAGTTTGAAAAACTAGTTGATAAAAATAAAGCTGCTACGAAGGAACTTGGGAAGAAGAAAAAGAGATAATTCTTCTAAAGGAATGACAATTAATAAAGGACTTCATAATCGAAGTCCTTTTCTTCATCTCGAATAACCCAATACCTTTCCTTGTATTCTTTCGATCGGTAACAAACCGAAATCTTTGCTGTCTGTCCCCCGCCACCACTGATCCACTAATACAAATACCGTTCCTTCGTCTACTTTAATGGGATTCAGATCCGTTTTAAAGTAACTTTTCACCCAATCAATATCCTCTACTCTGCTTAGATCTGCTTTTTCGAAATATTCCTCTTCTGTAGCCCCTGTCATTGTTGCCTCCCCATAAAAGGTATCCAATCTTTTATAATTTATATAAACGTGACCATACCTTATCATGACTGTCTCTCCAGGCAATGCGACAACCCTACCTAAATAATCTTCCGGAATCATTGGATTCTTTTTAGTTTCTGACTCTAGCATTTTATAATAAAGGACATCACCTCGTTTAAGAGGATCATAATTTGGATCTACCACTAAATCACTATGCGCAATTGAATTATAATCGAGATTTCCTCTGTCCATTGCGTCAGAACCCCATACTACCATTAAGTGATGGTCTTCTGGTGTTACTTTCTCAACTTCCGGGGACGTTGCGTCATCAGTAATGGTTTCCAACTGTGGGGAACAGCCAGCTAATAAAAGACTTAGGAAAATAATCATTCGCTTTTTCAAATCATCATCTCCTTTATTCTATAATACTCCAGTATTAACCAATCACTCTTGATATTATTGAATTTTCTGTGAATATTTTAAAAGTGAAAAAAGCCGCTTCTATAGATATTTATCAAGACTTAACAAAAAAAGATAGAAAAATTAAAGGACACTACATATTAGATATGACTAATATGTAATGTCCTTTTTTCTTCAACTAACACACCACTTTAGTTGAAGAAGGAATATTTATTTTGTAAAATTTAGTTATCATTATTCAACTCATTTATTTCAAACCAGGTTCTTAACTGTTCTGCATAGTTTAGCCTTTCCTCTGAAGAACTTAAAATACCGTCGGTTCGATAAAGATCATCATCATAATAGCGTGGATAAACGTGTAAATGATAATGCCAAACATCCTGACTTCCCCCAGGTTCGTTGTGTTGTCTAGTGGAAATACCATCGCATTTGTAACACTCCTTTAATGCGTAGGATATCTTCTGTGCCAACTGATGAATTCGTGTAGCATATTCAATGGGTAAGTCGAAAATATTTTCAAAATGTTTATTCGGGACGATAATTACATGGGCTTTATTATTTGGCCACCACAATGTTGCGATTAACGCCGTTACATAGTCATCTTTATACACAATATCTTTCTGTTTAGATTGGATTAGCTTGTCTTCTTCATCCTCAATACCTTTTACTAAAAGACAAAAAGGACAAACATAGCCTTGTGGCATATGCCTATATTGAATCATATTATTTACCCCTTTTAATAAAATTATTGTTCATTCTTCTTCAACTAACCTGCTGCTTAGTCAAAAAAGAATAAAGAATTGCCTAAGAAACCCATCACCTTTCTCTAAAGAACCTCGATAGAAAAATACTCAAAGTGAATTTGATATATTTAAAATGCCATATAGCATTAGTAGAAGTCCTAAATAAAACAAACTTGATAATCCTGTAACAAAATCAAAAAACTCCATCCATTTTTCCTTAACAGAATCAGCTTTCTTTATCTCTGGTATGTAAAAACACAACGCAATAACTATACAAATAACTCCTGTACTCAATGATAATACACCTATCTTTAAACCTACCTAGTTTATGTTTTTAAAGATTATAATCCAATAAAATTTACAATCGCTTGTTCAACTAAACTGCTGAGTTAGTTGAACAAGGGTAAATGGAATTATTCTATTATATATTTATCAATTTCACTAAAAGGAAAGTAATGTTTTAATTCAGATTTATTTATATTAAGCTTTATCGCCTTATTAGTGAGAATATACTCCATTTGGTTCACCCCATCATGTGCATAATAGATATATTTTACATATGGTTCATCTTCAAAAACTACAACTACATAATATGGAGGCAATTTTACTCCGTATATTCCTTCAACAGATTTTATCTCTTGCTTTTCATATCCCTTTTCATCCACAAGATAACTAGTCACTCTCTTTTCATATTCAGTTTTTGTGTTTTCTATTTTCAGATGTATAAAGAAAATTCCACAGATAAGCACAAGAAACATGAGTAAAATTATTATTACTTTCTTACTCAAAATCTCAACGTTTTTAAACATAAAAACACCTCTTGTCTTGTACCATTCTTCATTACATTCATTATTTCCTTCTTCCCTAATCTGCATCGTTAGTTGAAGAGAGTCCAATAGTGTAAAAGAATCAATGATATTGATAAGCTCATTTCCTTCTAACTTTCCTTTAAAATACATTTGTGAACCAACTAGCATAAAAAGTAGCTATTCCAATTAAACCAACAATCCTTTAATCTCAAAAGAATTTATCAGGAGAAACAATGTTAGTATCCACATATACAGTAAGAACTTACTTAACATTTCAAAACGTATGGAAGAACGAGAACTTCTTAGATTTGGATGGTTATCACTTGATTCTATCCCTTTTCAAGGACTTTTTCTTTACGTAAAATTTGAGTTTTAACATTTAAAATAATTTAATATTTTTTAGTGAAATTAATGCAATGCTAGAGATACTAATCACATTAGTCCAATTCCATTCATAATTTCAACATAATATATTTTTAAGGATGTATTTAAGTAATCCTTAATCTTATTGTAGGAGGTGAAAATATATGAGTGAAGGTTCATATGAAGGAAACTATAGCGGAGGCGGTAGTCACATGAATAATAACTTTGCATTGGTTGTCGTATTGTTTATTCTCCTTATCATCGTAGGCGCTGCTTTTCTGAGTGGTAGTGGTTACTAATCTCTATGTGGTGAATAATATTTGATATTTTCCACTGCATTAAGTATTACCACCACGAATAATAAGGATAATGGGCAGGTTCATGCAATCTGCTCATTATTATGGATAATTTTCTTAGAGAAAAATATGAGAACAATATGTTGGAAATGTTTAGAGTGAACTAAAAGAATATTCAACTATAGAAAGGAGGGATATTATGGAACCGTTTGTTATGAGAAATATGGGCCGCCGGATTATGGTGAGAGATAGAAGGGGCAGAAGACGCATCGGAATGATTGATGGATTTGTCCCAGGAAGAGGAATGTTTATACGAAATCGCTTTAGAAGAGAATTTATTCCTTTTTTCTTAATCGCAAGTCTATTTTTAATATAAAATTAATTTAGAGTGCGATTAGTACTACCTCTATTTCACCTTCATGATGGTGTTTATTAGTATTTAGTAATCAAATAATTCACCTACAACTATGTTGTTCTTTTATTGAACCTGGTTGTAGGTGAAATAAAACTTAGTGCTCGTCATTTTGGTACACTATATTAATCAGAATAGTAAGGATTTCCACAAAAAAGTTGCACGATCTTTAGAGTATAATTGAGAAAAACAGGAAATGAAAATGATTCCATCCTCTATTCATTAAGATTAGTCTTTCTTCAAAAAAGTTCCTTAATAATTTCGCAATGCCTAGTACCGAATATAATTGTTTCCCATAAACACTCTATATTCTTAAATTAACATTCATCAAAATGGAATCAATAAAACTATATATCCAGATTTACCTCGTGATCTGGTTTCTTAAACTAGATAAACCTTTATAGTTGTTTAAAAAGATAAACATAAAAAGTCGATCCCTCTTTAGGTAAAGGGATTCGACTTTTTAGATTGAAAATTTATTTCGTTTTATCAGCTAATTCTTCCAATGCATTAGTAAGTTGATCGTTCAATATTTTTAATGCTTCCTTATCAAGTTCAGCAGCTTCTGATCCTGCAATCGTTGGATCAAGATAGTTTTCAATTTTTTCATAAAGATCTTTATTTTCTTTTTTAACATCATCTTCAAATGTTTTCCATTGGTCTTCTAATTTTGGACCAACTTCTTTCACCTTTTCTTGGTCTCCATTATCAATTGCTTTTGACAATTGAGTAGTGGTATCAAGCATTTTATTGACACCGTCTGTTACTTTACTATTATTAGACCCACATCCTGTTAATACTAATACGGTTCCAAAAACTATTGCTAAAATTGTTGAAGTTAACTTTTTCATGATAATGCCTACTCTCTTTTTAACTATTATTGTTTGTTGAAATCACTTTTTTTTAATTTGTTTAAGTAAGATGATACATGCTGCCCCTAATACTAAAATCATTTGAGGAATGGTGCTTTCCCATGAAGGATATAGAGCGAAAAAATTTAAACTTGGTATATTTGGAGCATTAGTAGTTGGAATCAATCCAGCTAATTGTAAACTATGAATACCCATACCAGTGAATTTAACACAAAGGTAAAAAACAATTACACTAGAGACCATGAAGAACGGTCGAAGTGGTAATTTTAACCCGACAAATATCATCAAATAGGCTAAAATTCCAAGTATTACTGCACCTATTAGAAAGCCTAACAAAAGAGATTGTAACTTTATTTGACTTGCCATTCCAATATAGAACAAGACCGTTTCTGTTCCTTCGCGAAACACTGCTAGAAAGGCAAGAACACCTAACGAAACGAGCTTTCCAGTTGTTAATGCTGTTTGACTTTTTTCACGAATATAGCGATTCCAATCCGCGATATTCGATTGACTGTGAAGCCAATAACTCATATATAACAACATTACAGCTGCAAATACCCCAGTCCATCCAGCAATTAGAGCATTATTATTACCAAATGCGCCAGATGAAATCACAAACTTAACGATGAGAGCAAGAATTATACTAACTCCCAAACCTCCTAGAACTCCAGTCCAAATCCATCCTTTTCCTCTTGCTTCGCCTGATTTTTTAACGAAAGACATAAGTGCAATTACAACAAGTAATGCTTCTAAACCTTCACGAATGAGAATCATAGCTGCATCCCAATAAGTATATTCTGATTTGTTAGCTAAGGGAGTTAGATATTCTACCATATTATTAATAACTTTATTTGCCTGTTCATATTCAGGAGGATTGGCCGCAAGCATGGCTTGAACTGTTACCAAGTCTCTTTCTGAATCATTATAAACTGAAGCAGATTGTGCAACAACTACTCCCTCTACACTTAACCAGCTGCTACTAGCATTTTTAATGCTTTTAAGAGCAAGACCTTGATTTTTTTCATTTATTTCATTTTTGGTTTGTTGAAGAATTAGAATAAAATCATCTAAAGAAATGTCTTCTTTCTTAAAACCAGAATCTTTTGGATACCCTCCGTTAGCTACTTTTTCATTAACTGCTTTTAAACCTTGTAGAGCCTCTAAAACTTGGTCCTCTTTTTTTAATGTAAAGGCATAAACTACCTTTCCCATATTCGATTCAATATCTCGATAAGCCGCAACTGAATCAGCTTTGATCCCTTCCTCAATCTCTCTCCAGGTCTTATTAAATTCATCATAAGCTTTTTTTGAATCTAGAAGATTCCCTTTCGAAGCGAGATCAATCGCTTTATCAATTGATTCTTCTGCCCTCTTTATATCCTCACTGGAATTTCCTGTTGCTAATGTAGGTGTATGTACAACGAATCCAAATATTAATAGAAGGATTGAAATCTTGAATAATAGATTTTTGAACATAAGCTAACTCCTAAATTATATTAGTATAATTGATAACGATTTTCAATATCATTTAACTGTTAATTATTCTATTTTAAATGATAATGATTGTCAATCTTAATTTTATATAAGCTTCATAAACGTGAATATCCACCGTAGCCTTTTCACAGCAGCATAAACTCTCATAAATCGCATCCATAGAATATTAAGCTAAGGTGAAACATTGTTTGAAAGAAAAACACATAACAAATAGAAATTGCACTATATAGACGGTTATCTTACTATTTCTTTATAATAAAAAACGACCAACTCATTTAGGAGAAGGTCGTTTTTTTAGAAGAGGAGATACAAAATGGGATTGAGAAGATATTATTTTTACCTACTTAATTAGTCATCTCTCTAAAATCGTTTATAAAATAGACAAGTAAATTGCCCAACGAGTAATAAGTGATGTTGTCCAAGCTGAAACTTTCTCGATTAATTCAAATAATCTGCATCATTTTTTGTTTAGTATCTCATAAAAGTTGCTCCGACAATAATTAATAAGATAAACAATACTACAATTAACACGAAGGTTGACCCGTTGTTACTGTACCCACCATAGCTTTCACCACATCCATACATAATTTATCCACTCCTTTCCTAATGATATTTATAGATTATGAAAAGATTATGTTATTAATAAGGTAATTTATCACGTATCGAAGAATTAAATTGGTTGGGTTTTATGGTGTAAATTTAAACTAAGGAAATAATTTAGGGAGCTATTTTTAGTTAGACTTTCAAGTAAAATGATAAAGCCCCACCCACAATTAAGTGAGCAGGACTAATTATTATTTACATTTAAATCGTTCAAGCATTGGATCAGCATGTACTTTGGCTGCAGCCCGTAGTTTTACGTATCTCAATGTTACTCTACGACTGTTATTGTCCCACTATACATATTCATCCCACATGTATAATGATACACTCCAGGATTTAGCGATTTTATCTTAATATAGTTATTTGTGTTTTCCTTTAATGAAACATTAAACCCGAGTTCATCAGATATAATGATACCAGTACAACTAAGTTCTTTTGTTTTAAAGTTAATAATTGCTGATGTTCCAGCTTTTATGATTAGATTATTAGGTGTGTATCCAGTTGGGGTTACAACAACTTCATATATCTCATTGCTTACAGATGCATAATTAATATCCTCAATAGGTTTTTCACTAGCATTTGAAAAGATAGGACCCTTAACGAATACAAGAGCACCTATGAATACCAACAGAGCAATTAAAACAATAGGTTTCGCTACTATTGGTTTTTTGTTAAAATTTTTTTGTTTGTCTTTTTTGGTTTCTTCATCAATTAAACGAAGAAGTAATAAAGTTACCAAAACAAACACAACATCAATAAAGTAAATCATTAATTCTGCAGATTTTGGCTGTAACATAACTCCTAGCATAGAACCCATCATTCCACCCATAATACCTGCAACTACTCCATCTACTGAAGCCATAAGGGACACGGGTCTTCCATTTAAATACCCCACTACCATTCCTATTAGTACTGCTACTATTGTAGGCATGGTTATATCTTTATTTTGAATAAAGGTACCTAGTATAGTCCCAAGAGAAATACTCACCATCATTGAGTTTGACATAGATATCATCATTCCAACCATGTTTGAAATCCGGTTTTTATTCCTGAATGTATAATGTACAACATAACATGATAATAGAACAATTAATGTAATACTTATCAATAGTATCATCTTATTTCCTCACTTCGTCTCTGAGTATGTTTCATCAAGTTTAATTTCAAACTATAACTATTATAGGTATTAATAGTTAATGTAACAATGGAGAATTTGTGACTGTTAACAATTCATTCGTGATATACATCTTAGCTGTAACCTTATACCAGCGCTTCTTGCGAAACTTATTTCAAATCATTTTCGGTCTCAAAAGGGTCTCTCATGAGCCATCAAACTTTCAGAGGGGATTTTTTTGTTTCCTTATTAATATGTAAATAACCTCCGCAAGATACCATCACTGAAATTCTCTTTCAATAAAACACGCACATTAGTTCCTTTTTTCAAAGTAGGAATATTATATGTTTACTGAAAATGAATAATAATACTTCTAGTAGAAATAGAAATTGCGCGATGAATGCGGTTACCTCACAGTATTATTACTATAAAAAACGACCAACTCATTTAATGAGAAGGTCGTTTTTTTTAGAAGAGGAGATAAAAAATGGGATTGTAACGATACTATTTTTACATACTTAATTAATCATCTCTCTAAAATCGTTTATAAAATAGACAATTAAATTGCCCTACGACTAAAAAGTGATGTTGTCAAAGCTGAAACTCTCTCGATTAATTCAAATAATCTACATCATTATCTCATAAAAGTTGCTCCGACAATAATTAATAAGATAAACAATACTACAATCAACACGAAGGTTGAACCGTTGCCACTGTAACCACCATATGATCCTTCACCACATCCATACATAATATACCCCCTCCTTTCCTATTGATATTTATAGATTATGAAATGATTATGTTATTGATAAGGTAATTTATCATGTATCGAAGAATTAAATTAGTTGGTTTTTTTGGTGCAAATTAAAATTATTATTTACTTAAATCGTTCTAACATTGCTTTAGAAGGATTTTCGTATTTGATAAGCTCAGTAATCTTATTCATCCACATGCCACCTCGAACATTATACTGCCCTCCATATAATTAAAAAGAAGGTATGAAATTAATTTTCATACCTTCTTAAAATAACTTTACAATCAGAAAATCAACCATAAAAATCCCTAAATTATTTCAATCTTTAATAGTCGATTTCCATCCTCTTTTTCTGTCATATCTCAAACGGATTTTGAAGTAAGATTTGACGAACAGATGATTCGTTGATACAATTTCACCATCAAATAGGAAGAGGATGATGACGATGGTTCGTCGTTTGAAACGGTTTAAGAATGTCGCTACGGTATTAAGCTTCTAAGTAAAAAAATGATATATACTACTTAGAAGCGAGGAAAAAATAATGAAACAACAACGATTTAACCACTGGTCTGAAATTAAGTATCTAAAGGATATTGTCACAAACCCATTGATTGAAGTCGGGGAATACTCCTACTATTCTGGTTATTACGATAATCATGATTTTGAAGATGGTTGCGTTAGGTACCTATGGGGAGATGAAAAATCAAGAAAGTTATTTAACCCCATCGAATCACATGGTTGGCATTTAGATAAGTTAATTATAGGAAATTACGTATGTATTGCAAGTGGAGTAATTATTTTAATGGGTGGAAATCACAATCATCATCCTGAATGGATTACCGTATATCCGTTTGAAGAGCAGATCGAAAATTCTTACTCACCAAAAGGGGATACAATCATCGAAAGTGATGCCTGGATTGGCATGAATGCAATGATTATGCCTGGTGTAACAATAGGGGAAGGTGCCATTGTTGCAGCTGGATCGGTTGTTGCAAGGGATGTACCACCTTATACGATAGTAGGCGGTAACCCTGCTAAAGAAATAAAGAAACGCTTTACAGACAAAGAAATAGAAAAATTAAAGGAAATGCGATGGTTCGATTGGGGACGTGAGACAATTGAACTGGCCAATCATATCTTGTCAAGTTCTTCTATTAATCAATTATATGACTTTTATCAAAGGGAAATAAAACATAACGTTTAATTTTAGATCTCCTATTGAATATAAACGAATAAGTTTTATAAGCCATAATCCCTTCTTAATTGCAAATTAAGAAGGGATTTATTTATAGTTTAATGAGCGTTGTGATCATATCTTGCTTGTATGAATTAATAAAACAAGATATATACAAGGCATTTAATACTGGTACTTTAGCTATTGTGCAAGTAATGCTAACTTGCTTTTAGATGGTGTTTCGTATTTTACTTGTGTTGTCTTCTGAATGTAACTTCCCCCACCGACACCATATAAACCGCCATGATTACTATTATAGCTATAAACTCGGTATTCCTCGCCTTTTTTCAAAGTACGGACCGTCGTCAATGAACCGTTGCTCTCCATTTTAACCAAGTTAGTGTTAGATAGAATAGTAACTTTACCTATTTGCCCTAATTTTAGTTCTGTTTTTCCCCACATAACTTTTACAGCTGGTTCATTTAACTTTTTCGTAATATAAGCAGAGGAAATATAACCCACTAACTTTTGATCTTCAGTTTTAACTGGGTACCATACAAATTGGTTTATGCTTGTCACAGATTGGTCAAATAAGAAATTTCCATCAATAATTAAGGTAGTATTCTTTGCTAAGGATTTTGCAACTGAAGAAGTACTTGGTTGTGACCTTAACTTTACAGTGTCTTTTGTTAATAATACCTTGTCTCCTTTTTGAAAGTGATATGCTGAAGCATGCATCTGATCCGTTAATGTATATTCCATGTTTCTGAATATAATATTTTCCCTACTGTTAGGGTCATATTCAAAGTCAGTTTTATTGAAAGGAAACTGCCCTAATTTCGTATCGCTTATATAACTATCTTTTTCTATAAACGCAAAAACATTTTCTTGATAGGCATCTAAATTCTTTAATCCACTGGACTGATAGAGAGGACTGTTACTAGGCTTTGTACCGTTATAAGCCATGACGGAAAAGTACCAATTTTCGATTATTTCTCGTCCTGTCCCTTTTATTTTTGGCAGATCTGTACGACGATACATGTTGCTAAGGATTTCAACGCCTGATTGAATATTGTAGTATACATCGTATTTTAATTTCTCTTGATCATAGCTTGGTTGATTGGTAATTTGCATAACACCTATCCCTTTATCTTTTGAGATTATAGGCTGACCATTCTCATCAAATTGTTTCCAACCACCATTTTCTTTTGAAGCCACAGCTTTAACAACTTCGGGAGGGATTTTTGCTTCTAAAGCCGCATTCGTAAGTAAGCAGTTCATATGCTGAAAAGAGGGATTTTGGTTTGGCTTAATGTCACCATATGATGAACATTTAGATGACCATGTTGACTCAGCGAAAGTTACTTCATAAGACCAAGTCATTAGCATTAAGCAAGTTAAGAATATTACTCTCATTATAATTGATTTCATTTATTCATTCTCCATTCATTGATTTTTTTGTATTTATAGTATATTTTACCATGATTGATAGATTAATGTTTTATTTAGTCTGAGGAACTTTAATTCGAGAGATTTAGAAATAGAGCTTACTCGAGTATTCTTCATATGTATGGAGATTTGAAAGTTTCTACTTATGACTTACTGTTGAAAGAAATAAAATCAAAAATATACATCCTTATACGAGTAAAAATGTACATTCTTATATACATATTTATAGTTTACCTTTTGTTGATTGGTGGGAAAACGTCGACTCCTAGGATTAGCAAGCAATTCAAGACCCTGGACTTGGCTAGAGAAAAAAATTTTGCGTCTAGCTTGCGCAGGAGCATAATCTTTTCTGCGACGAGCTTGCGCAGGAGCAAGGGAAGCGGCATTTGACAAACTATTGGCTGGTTTAGTTGAACAAGCAAAAGTAAAGAACATCCAATTATTTAAAATCAATCTTGCAAAATCGAGAAAAAAAATAAAGTGTAAAAATGCATATAACAACACCTAAAATACCAATTCTAAATTCATCTTTACTAATAGTAACTACCTTTAAAATATCAATATTAAATAAATGACCTATCAGAGAATATAATAGAATAACTACTGTTGCTATTAAATACTTATTTTTCAATTCTTCACCACAATTCTTTCGCAATAAATTTTTATTCAACTATACTTCATCTTTAGTTGAACAAGAAAAAAAGAGCTATAGTGCAACTCAACGATCTTCCACTATAGCACCAAGTAAGTTGAATAAGAAAATAAAACATCAACTCACTACTTTATTTAAGTCTAGATTAAACAATCGTGTTAATAAATCATCTAATTTACCTTATCTAAGATCCTTTAAAAAGTTTCCTTTGTTTCATATAGTCAATAGTCTTAGTGTTATTCTTTTGTTTAGAAACATATATTGCTTCGTTTAAATCTCTATAATAGCTATTTAATCTTTCTTCTAGAAGAATACCAACAGATATTGCTTTTTTTAAGTACATTACTTCACAAAAAATAGAATAACTTCCCTCTAAACCCATTGCCAAAAACTCACGAAATTTTACTTCATTTAACAGGAATCCACCACACAATAAGAATCATACTTATTATCCCCCAAGGTAGGGTTCCCACTATCCACCAAACAATGGATTTAGTTGAACTTTTCTTACTTTCCATATTTTTTTCATAGAAAAGAGAACAACAAATCCAATTATGATGAAACCAACAGTTATCCAAAATAATAAATCCACGTTATATCCCCTCTTTTTTGTGAATTACATTCCTAACCTGCTTACTAAAGCACCCCGTTAGTCAACCATGCAGCACAAAATAGTGCTTCACCACAGAGAATGAAAATGATTAAGAGTAGTCAATACTAATAGTCCAACGAAATCCATCGACTTATTGTTCGCCTTCACTTTTTTTGCGATCGAGCAGTGTCTTCATGTCATTTCTGTTCTTGAAGAAACTTACTTTCATGGTAGTTCAATAAGAAAAATAGCCACCTAAGCAGCTCAATGTTCTTCAAGTAAAGCACCCAAAAAAAAAGAATGATTATTATTTAAAGACTTTTAATAAATTTTGTTACATTCCCCATACAACAACTACCTTGAGGGTTATTTACCTCACAACCACATCGATCTTCTTTAACATTTTGGCGAATGTGTTCCAGTGGCTTTGAACCAATTCCCTCTTCAACATACTTTGTAATTTTTTCTCTTGACCAATCAAAACAATAGCAGACGGGAACAGTAGACAAATTATTTTTTTGGTAAACAGAAACTTTAATTTCTGATGTTGGGTACGTCTTTTTATCTGTATTAAAGTACACAACATCACAATCTTCGGTTGAACAAAAGTAATGAGTTAAATCTGGATTCAACGTATCTAAAACATTCGGTTTCAGTATTGATTTTAAAGTAATTATTTTTACTTTTTTCCCTTTTGAATCACAAGATGGACATAACTCTGTCCCTCCACTTCCAACGATTTGTTCATTTGTAGCACAGCAATCGGTCATTTTTCTGCCCCCATTTTCGATTTTTCTAATATGTAAATTATCGTACCACTATTGAACTAAACCGCTTACGTTAATTCAATAAGAATAAAGAGTTGCCAAAGCAACCCATGTTCTTTCACTAAAGCACTCTTTTAGCCATCCATGTAGCACAAAATAGTACTTCACCACAGAAAATGAAAATGGTTAGATGGGTCTATACTAGTATTCCACCGAAACTTTCTTTTCTTTAAGAAATTTATTCTCATGGAAGTTTAATAAGGAAGTTTTGTTACTCCTCTTCACTATCAAGTAAATAACCAACAAATTCTTCATATAAAGCAACTTCTTTTTGTAGGGACTCACTTGTCTCTCTAACCACTAAATCTATTAAATAATTATCCGCGAGTTCATCGCCACCATCAATCATAACTAAAATCGAGTGAATTGCACCTTGAAGAACTTCACTTTGAACTTTATGAAAAGCATTTATTTCTTCTTGTGATGTAAGTTTTGTTTGAAGAATTTTATACTCGTCTTCATAATTAGACCAGATTAAATCTGTATTAGGAATTTAGCCATCAACGGCTGTTTTTGTCCAGTAATCCTTTATATTTTTTAAGTTTTGTAAAAGTAGCTTTTGTTTTTCATTCATATGTAATTTTCTCCTGTTGAAAATTGGTATAACTGTGTTGAGATAATAGAGTCGTTTAATTTTACATTATAAAGCCAATACCCTTCCACCAACTACTCTATTAGAAGGATATTACAGTTATTTGTTTTTTAATTATATTCACGCTTATTGTTATGAAATTGAATAATAAAGTTGTTTAATTTGAGAGTAGTATTTTACACTTATCCCCCAATTATAGAGTAAATTTCCCACCATGATAACAATAGTAAGTTTCAGCTTTAAGATCTTTAACCTTACTCAAAGACTGTTCTGCTTGCTCAACATTTAAACAAAAATGTGGATTTGCAATGACCAATTCATGATTCTCATGAACAGCTGCATCGCCTGTAATTACACTTTTTAAACTTGGAAAATATAACGAAATATGCCCTGATGTATGCCCTGATGTTGCTACTATTCTACATTTGTTATCTAGAATCAGATCACCATCATGTACCTTTTCATCAATTGAAACATGCTTCAAATTCTTTAATTGCTGTATAAACCATTTACCAAATTCAATTTCTTCATTTGGCATATTTTCTAGCATTTCTTCGGCTTGAACCAACCTCTCTGACTCCATTTCACCACTAATGTATTTTGATTCAATTTCACTAGCTATAATGTTGATCCAAGGATACTTTTCTTTGAAATCATATAAGGAACCTATATGATCATCATCATAGTGAGAAATGATTATATTCTTTAAATTCTACATTTCATATCCATTTATTAATATTTTATTTTCAATTAAAGTTAAAAAATTTGTATACCCTGTATCGACCAAGGTTAGTTCATTATTCAATATAATTAAGCTAGGATAAATGCTATTTTTTTGTCCATTAAATTCAAATTCAATTGGTAGTTCTATTATCTTCATTTTTCTTCCTCCATACTGCCAATTTGTGAAACATTCGATAACCGAATATTTTATCAATTAATTATACATAACGATATAAATTCTTTCATATCGCCCCTATTTTTAAACAACTTTATTATTTGTAAACAATAACCGACTATAATTACTACTTCATTACTCAAGTAACCTTCTGCGTTAGCTTAAGAAGAATTTTTAACTTCTTTCTTCTGTTTCTTACGGTAAAAAAAACGCCATATATAAAAGATAGTCATTGCTATTACTAATACTAACAATCGAACATACTGATATTTTTGATCATCATAAAAAATAATAATGCTTCCAATAATAAACGTTGGTACCGCCAAATAAAACCACATTCTTACTTCCTTGTTTTTAAAACTTAATTCAAATCGTTCACTCATATACTCCACCCCATTTATAACTTTCTCCAACTAAACTGCTGCTTTAGTTCAATAAGAAAGATCTATTTCAATGCCTTTCAATATTTATTGAAGTATTTTAAGGAGTAAGATATTCCTTTTCCCTTCCGAAAAAATCAAATTGTTGACGATTTTTTTCTGCATAATGAACAACATTATTGTCATTATGGAAAACCAATAAATAGATATCATCTCTCCCTCAAAATACGTAATAAGATTATATATTTTGCAAAAGAAAATATAGATTAGATTAATGCCACCCCTCATTTTTACTACTATACATATTATAGATTATAGATTATAGAAAGGAGGGATTTTTTATGGAAAACTTCGGAGAATTTCACGAAGAGCGTCGCGAACGAAACCCATTCGCTTTAATCGTTGTACTGTTCATTCTTCTAATTATTGTCGGTGCTAGTTTCATGCATAGATCGTATTAACAAAAACATCTGTTGATAGCTATGATGATCAATAAATAATAATAGCTAGGCACCTCCCATCTGATTTTTGGGTTTAGGGTCACTTTCCACCGAGTGGCCCTTTTTATAGTTTCTTTCCTCATATACATATTTAGTTCACACCTCACTTACTGCACATTTTCTTTCAGATTTTCTTTCAATATAGTGATGAAATTCAAAAGGGGATAGTACAGTTGAAGATTCTATTAACAACTCCATTGAAACAACTAATTCTTTGACTATCCTGCCCTTTACTTTAATACGTTTGTAACAAATATAAGTTCCAATTTTAAATGAATTTTCCATTTAGTTCTTTGGAGAGTATATAAATAGAAGAGATTTAAAAAAATAAAAGAATCCATTTTGAAAAAAAGATTGTTCAAAATGGATTCTTTCGTTGTGATTTTGTATTTAGTCTCATAAAAAAAGCTTGATTAAATTAGTGTTCCTTCTTCAACTAAAGCAACTCCGTTACTTTAAGTACATTTATTCACAAACTACTATTTATTAAGATCAAGCACATGGTGAGTTTAATAAAGAAAGGTATTTTTCATTTTTAGTATGATTAATATTGTGTGGCTAGACGACTTTTAACTCTTTCGACCATTTCATGTTGTTCATCATGCATCGCATCATAAAAATCTTGAGGGTGCTCAACCATATCATCAAAATCCATAGAAATAAAAAGAGTTGCTCGCAGTGCTTGATGTAGATCATCAACATCTTCATTTAAAAGTGAAGGGCCGTACTCATAATTATTCAAATATCCTTGTATATCATACATTCGGTTTCTCCACTCTTGATGCACTACATTCCCACTAAAAATGAGATCCGTTATGTAAAGAAACTCATTGGAAAGCTTGCTTAAATAAACCTTGTCTCCATCGGTTAAGGGCTGACTAAAGTTCCATTCGAGGAGCTCCAGCACCGTATCCCTCAGCAAAAAATTTGCGAATTTGAAATGCCAACTGATTTGTCCCTCCAATTGCTTAACTTGTTCTTTCGCCGGATGATTAAACCACATAACTCCACATAAAGTTAGAGCAACTAAGACCCCTCCAAAATATTTCAACCCAACCATCCCATCACTCTCCAAGATTTATATAATTGTAATTCATATAATATTAAGAAAATATATCATCAACAATTATGCAAATAACTTTTTTTAAAATAACCTTCTTCAATTAACCTGCCCCGATAGCCGTCCATACTGATACTACTGCAGAGAGAGGAAGTTCGATGAACTATAGTGCGTTAGCGCCCATCCATTAGTCTGACTCCAGCGACCATAGTGTACCACTGACTATAGCTCCCCTGCTCAAGCAACCCATGTTGTTAAACTAAAGCTCTCTTTAGTTGAAGAAAAAAGTCATTTACTACTCTATTTCCAACAGAAAAGATTTTTTATCGAGGAAAGCCCTACAATATTTTTGTGTAACATAGGGCATTCTCCGCTGTATCCATTCGTGAGCTTCTTGATTATTGACCATAAAACCAAAACCCCCAAAAATAGCTAAAATAAAACCCGCACTTATTAGAATTTCGTCTTCTTCATTAAGATTTCTTAATGTTTTATATCCTTCTAAGACTTTTTTTCTATGATTAATATTAAAAGAAGTGAGTGTGATGCCAATATCGAATAGATAATAACCATAACCTGAGAAACCAAAGTCAATAGGGATAACAGTGTCGTTATTTATAATTATGTTTCCACCTTGTAGGTCAGCGTGAATAATTCCCCAATTATTATTCGTTTTTGGTGTTCTATCAAAAATAATTTTTATATGTTTCAATGTATCTAATATCACATCATATTGTTCAGTTGAAAATAAGTTAATTTCAACACCATACTGTAATCTGTCAGTCAAATTCCTATACTTTTCAATATCATAATTTGGTCGAATAAATGGTTGTGGAATAATCCAGTTATTTGAGAAATTATGTAATTTAGCTAATACAACTCCTACTTCATAAGCAATATTTTTTGAATTTATTTCCTTTCCTGAATAAACATTGCCTTCTATCCAAGTTAGTAGCGTTGCTAATTGAATAAAATTATTATCCACATCAACAATTGTAGAAACCAAGTTTCCTTTTTTATTTTTAATTGGTTGCTGTAAAGGTAAAGAAGTTTTTTCGTTTAAACTATTTAGCAATTCCATCTCTGCGTTTAGACCTTCAAAGGTATGCTGTACACCTTGTAGTCCAGAAGTAAAAGGGGAATGAATCCGCAAAACATAAGAAATGTTATCTTCATAATTATCTATTTTTAATGTAATATTGTCGTTATGTCTTATAAAACTTGATGAAAAATCAGTAATCCCATAATGTTCTAATGCAATTTCAATGAGTTTATCGTAATTAATAGTTTTGTTCATTTAAGTTTTCTCCCTATTCTCCAAAAATAAGTTATTACTTCTTCAACTAATATGCTTCGTTAAATAAGAAAAAGAGTTACCTATGGCAACCCTATGATCGTTTACTAAAGCTCCGTTAGTAAAAAGTAGCTATTTCGTATAAAGTACGCCCTTATTCAGGTAATAGAATTCGATACTTTTACTTTTTTATTTTGTTCGTATATCTCATAAATACTTATACCAATAACAATCCATAAGCCTGGATTCTCTAAAGAAATTCCGACTTGTGAAATACCACCGAGAACTGTAAATGCTACAACTAACAAAAACAAATACAATATTGAAACCATTTGCCAAAGTAGAATTATTCTTGAGTTATCTTTTTGAAACCTGCTATAAAAAATACTGAACAGTACAATGATTATCAACATTGCAATCACAAGTGTTTTAGGCAAGTAAATGAATTCAAATAAATCAGGAAAGAAATCAAACGCTAATATAATGGTCATAAAAAGTAGCATAAGTACAATAATAAATACATTGATTTTCTTCATTTTATCCCCCTTCCTTAGTCTTTTGTACGTATGAATAGCATAAATAGTTTCACATTATTCTGTGCCTTTGATTTAATAAGAAAAAAGAGCCACCTGTATAGCTCAATGCTCTTCAAGTAAAGCACCTGTTAATTTAAATACAAATCTACACAGTATCTTCTATTTTAGAAAGTCCTAATTGTTTTATCATCACTTGTAATACCGACAAAATTGAGAACTAGAATGTAAAACGGATAAACTATCAATCCACCTATTGCAAAAAGACCAGTAACAGAATTGGGGTAATCTCCACCATTAGTTATTGGAAACAAAGATGCAAATACATAAATATATAGAACAAAATAGGGTACCCAGAGGATGATTGTCCAAAAGTTTGCCTTTCGCCCAGCCAACCACTTTTTCGTTAAGAAAAGGATTAGTATAGTACCGCCTATAATTTCAAAAATAAGCGTTATGCCAGTCAAAATATTTACAGTCCCAATTTCCCAATTTGTTAGTCTGCTGATTCTATACACATTTAACATAAGTTCAAGAGGAACAAATACCATAAGAGCGTACAGAATACTAACAACATTTATCTTTAAGAAATATTTCATATAATAATCCTCCAATAATTATCTCTTCTTCAACTTTACTTCTGCTTTAGTTGAACAAGAAAAAATAGCTGCATTGCTAAAACTAAAACACCCATTAATTTTAAAAAAATCTATTTTTATCAAATACAATTCACTGTTTAGATATAGAGATTCTTCAAATAACTCTGCAGAGTCAAACTTTTTAATAGATTAATTACCTCTTCTTCAAATTCCACTATGTTATGCCTTTCATATAAAAGCTGATCGAAAATCATTTTTCTACCCCCACTCCATTTTATGGTATATTAAATACGTTAAATTTAGAAGTCTTATATTTCAAAAAATTCAATATTATTATAACGATATAAGTTAATAAATATTATTAGCGTATACAAAAAGGGCTGCTTATATATAAGCAGCCCTTTATGAGTTCTTTTTAAAAAAATTATTAAGGATTAAACTGCATTAGAAAAACTAAAAACTATTTTTAAAATTTATTCTCCATTTTTTCTCTCTGATTGATATATCTCACCTTAAATGTAATTTTGCTCTTAAACTAACCTGCTGCGTTAGTTTATTTAGAAAAAACGCTTTACTCTTTCTTGAAGTAAGGAGCACCCGTTTGCCATTCATGAAGCACTAAAACCAGCGCTTCACCACAGAGAATGAAAATGGTTAGAGGAGTCAATACAAGTAGCCCACCTAAATCAATAGACTTATTAATGTATGCAGTTTCACTCACTAATTCTTGTTCTGATAAAAGCGTCGGGCTTTAGCACGGTTCCCGCAGTCGGCCATCGAACACCAACGACGGCTCCGATTACGGCTTGTATCGAAGAAAAGCCAACCACAATGATCGCCTTCACACTGGTTAATGCGCTTTAGGTCCTTTTCAGAGATTAAAATATCTACTGTAGACTGGACAATCGGAAGAAGCATACTATCAAATGCTCCTTCTGGAATGTCAAAGCCCATTGAAAAAACGTTTCCAATCTGTACAAGATCCATCTTTTGATTATAATGACGTATCACTTTGTTAAAGTTTGTCAGGTCCTCTGGATTTATTAGTTCCTCTTTTGTGACAGAACGAAATATCCGGTAAATCACTTCCCGCAGTTGAATGGCTTGCGCAAGGGTACGTTCAGCTTCTGATGGATCGTGTACAGATTTTTTCAGGAGGAGCTGAGCCTGCTTCTCCTCTAGAATTCCAGCATGGTGACTCCAGTCCACTAATTTATCGTAACTCGTAAACCAATCCCGCCTTTTATTCTCACTCTCACGCCAGCTGATCGTATTTACGAAATCGAGACATAAGCGCTCGCCCACCATCATATATTTATTTGCTTCAGACATTGTGAAAACTCCTTTACTTTATATAACCATCATAAACTATATTGACAGTTATATTCAACTTGATTAAAATATAACCATCTAAGTTATTTTAGATGGTTATATAGGCAATCTCTAGTTTTTATCAAAAATTTGGAGGTAACGAGATGTACGATATGTTAAGGGAATCTTTAAAAGTGTTGTTGAAGGAAACATTTGATGGACCTAGTGGGAATGGAAGCTGGTACACTGAATCAAAGCCAGGAAGCGGCATTTTCGGCACGCTCGAAAAAGTATCTGCAGAAGAAGCATCCATACTGATCCAAGGTACCACTATTGCAGCACACATAGATCATACCCGATATTATCTATGGATGGCGAACACCTATATGAAAGATGAGAAACCAGAGCTTGATTGGTCGGAATCATGGAAGATCACTTCCGTGGATGAAGACACCTGGTCAAGGTTTAAAGTCGAACTTCAAAACGAGTACACTACGCTTATTGAAAACATCAATTCATTCACTACCTTAGACGAACAGACCTCAAACGGCATCTTAGGGTCATTAGCACACTCAGCCTACCATCTTGGATCTATCCGTCAAATGACCAAAACCGTTAAAGTCCCAAGCCAGAAATAATCACATCGAAAAAAAAAACAGCGAACCGTATTCAAACGAATCGCTGTTTTTATATTGGTTGTCTCGCCTTCATAATCCATCTGAAGCAACGAATACATATGTTTTTAGCGAACAAACCTCTCACAACATCTTGAATAAATACAATGTAATATCATTTTTTGTCGAGACTTAAATTGTGAATCGTCATTTCTTCCCACGAATAATTTGGTATGGTTGCTATCCATAGCGTATCACCCATGGTATCCACATCCATAACGATGGAATCCGTCGCATCAAACACTTTTTCAGGTTTTCTTTCATTTTTCGTGTTGATGGAATAAATAGCTTCACCTCTATGTGTATATCCGAATAATTTCTCTCCTTTTTTAATAAATTTAACTACCACTTCATCAACTTTAATTTTTCTCCAATTTCCCTTTTGAAGATCTCGGATCCAAATTCCACTTTGTGTGGTAATGAATAGCCTATTTTTGATCACTTTCATATCATCAGGTATATCGATACTATTCGGCATGGTTAATTCGTTCCACCCATCATTTGTCTTTTGCAAAATCTTCCTTTCTTCTGTTAATCCTACCAATACACCATTATCCGATATTTGAACCACATAAAATGGTTTAGGAACAATAGCTAGTTCCCAACTCTCCCCTTGATTGGTTGTATAATAAATATTTCCATTTGATAACACAGCTATATGATTGTTGATTGAATAATCTACGTTCTCAATCATGTGGTCCAATGAAAGAATTTTCGTTCCTTTACTTTTTGAGGTAATACCTGCCCATAATTCTTTTTCCGTAGCTACATATAATTGATCATTCCTATCAAACCACGCGTGTGTTACATAATTATTTGCTTGGAGCTCTGTCCATGTTTCTCCATTGTTCTGGTTCCATTCAATAAAAGGTTGCTTGGTGGTACTAAATTGTGTTGGCTTTTTGTCTCCCCATACCACTAAATTGTAGTTTCCAGCGACAACCCCTGTAATAGCCATCCCTTTTTTTGTTAGGTTATCGGTGCCATTACGTTTGGATATTAAACCTCCACCGTATGGTAATTTATGAATGGCACTGACCACATCTCCGTTTTGGGCATTGAATGAAATTCGAGTAAAACGGCTATCTCGATCATTTCCAAACACAGTTAGAATGGGCATACCATCGATACTATCAAGTGTAAAATGATATCCTGTTGCCCAATCTTCTCCTTGTTTTAGTCCGTATTTATCCTTTGCTAGTAGAAGAACATCAGAGCTATCCAATTTGATCTCATCGTAGGGTATTGTTGCATCCTGTGATTGCTTACCCGGTCTAAACACTGTAATTTTCTTTTCTGAGATACCAATTAGTACATATTCATCTGTACCTGGAACCACAAAGAACATAAACCAATTAAAGCGTTTCCCTGTTCCTCCTCTCGAGCCTCCCATCGTTTCATCCACACTGTTTACTCTTGTAAGTGTTGCGTTCACATTCCACTCTTTTGCTCGTTGGAATCCAATGTCTATCGCTTCTTTTAGCGTAGTTTCACCATTTGAAGCGATTGTTTCATCATCAATCAAGTTTACAAAAACTAAAAAAATAACTAACAAACAAGAAATTTTTTTAAAGAAACTCAAAATTACCACCATCCTAACTAAAGCACATTAATCATAGGATTAATGTGCTTTAGTTATAGGATGGAGTAAATACTTCGTTATATTCCATCTAAGTTAAGTACAATGTTTACAAATACAACTAAACCTCTTCTGTATATTCTGTAAATGATTCGAAATCTCCACACCCCAATATAAGTTCACAACTCTCTGGGTGAAGCATAATCCCCTTAGATTGGACTACAAATTCTTTGTTTATTGGGTCGATATGAAAATGTTTACCATTTTTATATTCGTGTGCTAAACGGATTAACTCAGTACCTAATCCGAGTAATGCATTTTTACTTAGAGTAATTTGAACTCTAAAATCCTGTGTTATTTCATTCCCATTACTATCCATAACATTTACTAAGGCAATGTTGTCTCCAGTCATTTCAAAAGCTTCTTCTTTATCTGTATCGTTAACTAAATCAATAATGTATTCAGACATAATTAACCCCCATCCGTTCTTGTATATGTTTTTTTCCAATTTTCTTGTTCACTAACTATTGCTTTGGCTGTACAAGAAAAAAGAGCTGCATTGCAACTCAATGATTTTCTGGTAAAGCACCCGTTAATTGAAGAAGAAATTTCTATTCTTTTACTTCAATCTTTTTTGCTCTAGCTTGAGCAGGCCTAGATTCATCAATTCCACCATCAATCCATACATCCACATTGTAACCTAACTTTAGGCTACTAGTATCTTTATAACTTAAATAGAAAAGTGAAATCCTTTCATTATCCAACTCTAGAAGTGTTTTATTTTTAAGCGCTTCATATTGTTCTGAAGTAATACCTTCTGCAACCAAAATTATTCCTTCCCCTACATCAAGTATATAACCTTCTATCTTTAAATCTTCGTCTTTCAGTGTAATTCTATTTTCTGTACACCCAGTTATTAATAAAATAAAACTCAGCGAGATTAAAATTGTACAAAAATACCGAAAAAAATTCATTTTATCCCTCCTAAAAATAGGTGTTTCATTAATGATAACGTTTTACTTTATTGTACTAACCTGCTGCGTTAGTGCAATAAATTTTAATCTTTATCTATAACCTCTTTAACCTCTTTTAGTGAACTATTTGAAAGTGAAAAAATAGTGTAAGTGTCTTTTGTATTCATAATTATCCCATTAACTTCTGTAACCCAAAGAAAGTACGATTCTTCACCAAGATCGAATATATACTCGGGATATGCAATATAAGAAATACCTTGTTCCTTAGTAGAATCACTGACTGCTCTACTGAATACATCTAGTTCATTTGTTTCTTTTAATTCTATAAGTTTCATTTTTGTGTATGGGTTAACTTTAAGCAAAGGCTTAATGCTTTCTACAAAAGTGGTAACTACTTCTCGTGCAATTGTCCGATTCTTATCATAAAGTTCTATAATAACTGCCTCCTCTTTTTCTATTATTTTTCTTATTTCATCTATTGTAAGATCTTTTTTTATTTCCTTAGAAATACCTGTAACAATAGTCCTCGCTCCTTCATTCTGCAAAGGCTGTGTTTTATATGTTTCAGGAACTTCGATTTTTTCTGTACCAATCAAGTCGCTAATATTAGCGTCTTGAATAATAATCTAACTTTATATTCTTGCTCTGGCTCCATTCCATAATCGTTAATCTGCACTCGAAAATGCAATACTCTATCTTCAGGGTTTTGTAGTGAACCAAATTCAACAGTGGAACTTTCAATAACAAGATCCTTTAATTTTTCACCCTCTTTTTGACAAGCAGACAAACTGACAAACTGACTAAAAGCTACTAATAAAATTATGAAAATAAATAAATCTCTCAAACCCCTCACCCTTTCCAGTGAGTTTTCTCCTTATGCTATTCAACTAACCTGAAAACTAGATTAAAATCCTGTTTTTGCAGGAAGATCTTACACATAAAAAAACAAAATTCGATTATTTAAATTGAGGTGTGTTATAGGTTTTTCTTATATATTATTACTCCCTTTAGCTGGTGCACTTCTGATTTTGGAGCCCTGAAGAAAAATGTTTCTCGTTCAATAAAAATAGTTATCTTCATAGTTGTTATTGGAACTATATTTATTGTTATTGGAACTATATTTTTTGTTCTTCGTTGATATTATTAATGCCGGGAAGTTCTGAAATAATATCAGATATAGTTAAGAGTATTTAGTTGTTGGAAAATAGGATTTTATCGGAGGGATATTATGAGAACTTTCATTTATATGGTGAGACACGGGGATTCACCTAAAAAAGGAAATGAAAGAACAAGAGGCTTAACTGAAAAAGGAAAATTAGACGCTCAAAGAATAACAGATGTTTTAAAGGATGAAGGGATTAACACTGTTATATCAAGTCCATACACTCGATCAATTTTAACTGTAGAGCCGTTAGCTAAACAAATAGGACTAGAAGTTTTAGTATTTGAAGACTTAAAGGAAAGAATTTTTTCGGCTAAAGAAGAGAGAATATCTGATAAGAATTTATCACCTTTATTGGAAAAATCATATTTGGACCCAAATTTCGCTTTAGACGGAGGAGAAACTAATACTGATTGTCAAAAAAGAGCTGTAAAAGTTTTAGAAGAAATATTAAATACTTACATAGGAAAAAAAGTAGTAATTGGCACTCACGGATTAGTAATGACTTTGATGATGGGATACTATGATTTAAACTATGATTTGACTTTTTTACATAGCACATCTAAACCTGATATTTATAGAATGGAGTTTAATGGACAGGAATTAGTTGAGGTTAATAGACTATGGTAAATATCATAGTCTAAATGTAAAATAAATTCCTCTTTATCTTTAGGTTGATAAATCTTGAAACGATCGCTGCTTTACTTCATTAAGGGGTAATGCCTTTTCCGTTGTTCCACTAAAGGAGCAGTATTTCATGTAATAACTTAAGACTACCTTTAAGTTTGTGAATAAATGTACTTAAGCTATAGGAGCGTTGTTTGAAAAACATAACATAAAATGATCAAACTTTTTTATAAAAACAAAACATAAATCAGCTGAGAAGAATCCATTTTGATCAGTCTTTTTCAAAATGGATTCATTTTAATTATAGTATTTTATTTCCCTGCTCCTTTAGTTCAATAACAATATTATCTTTTTACATCATTTTATCATTTTTCATATTGAACTAACCTGCCACGTAGTTAAATAAAAGACTAGCATAACGACAGTAATTACTCTTCAATATAAAATAATTATTTCGCTAACTTTTCCAAGACTAAATAATCTTTAGATTTAATAACAGGTACATTATTGTTTAATGAAAAAGTTTCTAGCTGTGACATTACATCTTTGTGGTTGAATTGAATAATTCGTATATTAATTCCTCTATGCAATCGAATAATTGCCCCTTTAGTTGCCCAACCAACTCGTTTAAACGTTACGTGATATATATCAGCAGAATATAACTTTTTTTGAAAAACTGTAAAAACAAAAAGTAAAGTTTTATAATTCAATTCATCTTCTTTAATTTCAAATTCATAGGTAGTAAAAAGCCCGACAAAACAAAATATACTCAACAATATTGAAATATACTTCTGTACATGATATTCGCCGATATTAATAATCAACATTAAAATAGCTATCGTTAATAATATTAACAGTATGTTCCTCTGTGATGTTGCCTTATATACCATCCAACCACCCCCCCTTTATTTCACTGACTGTTACTTGATTAACTATTCAAAAAATAACTACTTTGATCTCACTCCAAATATACCTATTTATTGAACTAATCTGCTAGGCACCCGATCCCCGAAGACCATTAATATTAAAAATGGAAGATATTGGCCTCAACTTACTAAAAAACTTTGTTAAAAACGAATATATTTATAGGTTTTCCTACTATTAATAAGGCTTTATCACCAAATATTTCGTTCATCCCCATCATTAAAATGAGTGAGTTTTTCCGGATTCATGACGATATATACATCTGAAATTCGATCATTATGAAAGTGAAAAGTAACGATTGTGAAAGTGGTACCCACAATTTTGATGATTACACCGGGTTGGCTATTAATTTCATGCACTGAACATGTAAAACCTTTAGGCACTTTCGGGAAAATAGCTTGGAAATACCTAACAATTTTATCCATTCCATAAATCGGACGGATAGCTGCCTGTACTTTCCCTCCTCCATCAGTATATAATGTAGCTTCCGATGTCAAAACTTCAAACAGTTGATTCATGTTTCCAGTCATCAGAGCTTTCGCAAATTTCTCAGATAAAAATTCTTTTTCCACCTTTGAACTATCATTCTTTGGGAGATCACCGATGCTTTTTTTAGCCCGACTGTAAATCTGCCTACAATTGGTACTGCTTTTGTCTACGATTTCCGCAATTTCGTTATAACGGTATTGATAGACTTCACGCAATAGAAACACAACCCGTTCCGTCGCCGAAAGTTGATGCAATAAAAGCATATAAGCCGTTGAGAGAGACTCTTTCAGCATATAGCTATCCAAAGGGTTATCTGAGAGAACACAAGTTCCATTTTCTGTCATTACAGGTTCCGGCAACCATGGCCCAACGTAAATTTCACGCTGCTTATGGGCTGATCTTAGTAAATCAATGGAACGATGCGTCACAATTTTGCACATATATGACCTCACATGACTGACCTTTTCCTCAGGTATCTTCTGTAATGAAAGAAATGCCTCGTGAACCATATCTTCCGCATCTGTTAGACTACCCAAAATATGATAAGACAAAGAAAATAGCAGTGGCTTTAGCTCATAATATAGATTTTCTGTGTCCATTATGGTCCTCCGCTTCTTTCAATTCTTGAATAATAGCGAGCGCTGCCCGCCTAGCACTGCCTAACGCTGCATCAGCCAATAATTCATCCCGCCCCGTCCAATCGCCTGCAACATATAAACCGCGAATTTCCTGAACAGAAGGCCCTGGAGACGAATCAACTCTATCAATCGAGTTGAAATCATGGCTGGCTGTCATGTGTGGAAGAAACTGTCTGGAAATTTCTTCTTTTCTCCACCCAGGTTGAACTACGTCCATCGCCTCTTCCAATTCACGCATATCCTCCCTTGGATTCCCACTACTAGTTCCCAGATGCTTGACAAGATGGATGACAACAGTGTCGTCCTCGCTCATTTTCACGACAGAGGTCGGATTATTATAAAAAATTGGCTGATCCATCCAAAAACCTGCGATAAAATCGGCATCTGGGTTCGGAATCCGCCGTAAAATAAGGTCCAAACAGGAAACATTGACTGGACGTGCTTGATTTTTCCACAGCGAAAGCTGGGTATATTCTGAGTCTTTGACAAGGTTGAACGTTTCTTCAAGACCCGCTGTGATCAAGACATAAGACACTTCCAATGAGTCACCATTTGAAAAGCATATCTTCCGAACTTTTCCGTCATGTTCTATTTCAGCTGCATTTAGATGATTCACAATTGTGACACCTACGCGAGTAGCCTGGTCCTTTAGATCATCAACGAGAGTGCCCCACCCTCTGTCAATATAAAAAGCCATTCCACCAAAAGTACGTTGAAGCTGTCGCACAGCTGGCCTTGCAAGATGAAGATCGGGATAAGGCACAAATGAATTGGAACTGCAAATTGCATATAAAAGATTACGTACCATTGGATCGTGAATTTCCTTCTCTGCCCATGCTTTTAAACTTATTTTGCCGATTTTTTCAATATTAATTTTGTTTAACTTTATCATAAGCTTGGTAAGATTGATTTTTCCTTTTAAAGAAAATAGGTTGTCAGACAAGAGCTGAAGCGGTCCAATTGGAATTGGATATGCTCTGTTCTTCCATACCGCTACCGCTGATGCTGAAGGATTGGCTCCTTTCAGAGGAACTTCTAATTCCTTCAGAACCGTCTCTCCTTCTCCACCCTGATAAAAAGCGTGAACGCCTAAATTCAGCATTGCCTTTTTCTTTTTAATTGTCATGGCGCGACCTCCTAATTGCTTGGATTTCTCCAAAAGAATCACAGAATAACCCGCCTTTGCTAAATAAATCGAGGCAGCCAAACCAGAAATTCCACCACCAATAACTGCAACATCGTACTGTTTCATAAAAAATCACTCCTTCTGCGTTTACAAATAAGGCGAATAAGAGGAGTGTTTTGTGACAAAAACTTTGAAAAAATGTATGACAAAAATAAAAATAAGCGCTTCCCCAATATGCGGAAATTTTTGAACAGGTACAAAATACTTAGACTAAGACAACACTTAGAGGATTAGGGGGTACTGGCCAACTGCTAGATTAGTAGGAGATTTAAATGAATCCAGTTGTTGGTCTGGATATTTCAATAGGAGAAAGTCAGGTTCAAGCATTTTTAGATAAAGGGAAACCATATCGTAAAATGATCCTTTTTTATAAAAACTAAACATAAATATGTTTAGAAGAATCCATTTTGATCAATCTTTTTACAAAATGGATTCATTTTAGTTATAGTATTTTATGTATTAATAAGGTGTCCTTGATCTAACTTTATTCTAAAACTAGCCTATGTAGCTCAACGATCTTTCAATAAAGCACACGTTAGTTGAATAAGAAAAGTGAAGCTTATTCAACAATCGCCGTCGTTTAAGGCAAAACAAAACATTAAAAAAAGACATACTGTTGATTGCTTCAAATAGTAATTGAGAATAAATCAAACCATTGTTCATCTTATGAAAGAGAATAGTAATTAGGATTAGAGATACTTTCTTCAACTAACGATGCACATCGTTTTATTTTGTTTTTCAATGTTTAAACTCCAAACTGTTTAAAATGATGGTCAAGGTGCTTGTATATTCCTTTACCCCATTGCTCAGAAGTAAGCTTTCCAAAAAAAGGATGCGGATGAGTTGTGCACTTCTCTGGTCCGTTATTTTGGAATGTGATAATTTTTTGTTTAAGCTTCTCTTTTTCTGTGTCAAATTCTCTATCATCTGCAATCAAAATGGTTGGAATAGTAGACAGATTATGTGGCAATGTCTTTTCATTGTAAACGATTTGTTTTGCAAACCTTCCTACTATTATTCCTAACAAACTCCTTGGTGGAAAAGAATTTCCCATTGCAATGTCTTGGAAAGATGAACAATGAGCTAGCATTTGAGCAACATCCATTTTTCCCCATTGTGGTTGTGAATTTGGACTCAATTTCTCAATACGCTCTAAAACTTCTGCTGTATGTATATGATCAAAAATATTCTTCATTAGTTCATATCCCCTTTAATTATAAATAGTCAACCTTCATAACTTATTTGATCCAATTGTTGAACACAAGTTAAACAATTCTCTTCAACTAACCTGCTGCGTTAGCTGAAGTATATTCTTTCACAATCTTTATAATGATAATAACATAAATATCCAATTAAAAATCATTTAACCTCTAAGAAATCTATAGAGTTATAACAATTTTGTATGAGGTTTTAGTACTAATTTTTTTATACCTACTGCTACCAATAGCATTATCAACAGAAATGACCTTTCTTAAATAGTTTTCTGCTAACCCCCTTTGCATTTGTTGATCCTGTTAATCCATTAACCTCTATTTGATTAGAAATGGTTTATCTCGAAAAAAATTTTTTTTATGGTAAGATGTTTAGGTCGTATATCTACTAGCTGACACATTTACATTCATCTAAGAAAAGAGGTATTTATGCACACCACAAAATTATCCAAGCGACATTGGTTGCTCATCTTAACACTTTCTTTATTAACATTTGTTCTCGGGACTAGCGAATTTGTTATTGTCGGAATCTTAACCGATATTTCCTCGAGCCTTCAAATGACAAATGCAAAAGCAGGCACACTCGTTTCTGCGTTTGCAATTACGTTTGCCATCGCCACACCACTAGTGATGTCAGCAACAAGTCATTTTCCAAAGCGTAAATGGATGTTGTTTTTGATAGGTTCTTTCATCGTCCTAAATGCCTTGTGTATAATCTCGACAAGCTACATCATGCTCCTTGCACTTCGGATTATGACAGCGATTGTAACAGGAGTATTAATATCTCTAGCCATGATTGTTGCAAGTGAAACGATGCCGATTAAAAAACGCGGACTTGCTATATCATTCGTTTTCGGTGGTTTCACACTTGCAAATGTCGTTGGAGTGCCTATTGGTGTTGTCATCGCCGATACATACGGTTGGAATGCCACTTTCATGTTAACTACTTTCCTAGGAGGATTGGCGTTTTTGGCATCCTTTTTCGTCTTGCCTAATAGACTCAGCCAAATACGCAGTTCGATACGGGATCAGTTTTCATTAATGACCAATCCAAGAATTTTGATGGCTTTTTTCATTCCTGCACTAGGATTTGGCGCAACTTATACCGTCTTTACGTACCTTGTTCCTATCTTGAAGGGAATGGAAGTACCAAATCATTCAATTAGTTTAATCTTATTTGGTTACGGATTTATCTCGATTTTCAGCAACATCTTAGCAGGTAAAATTGCCAGCCACAATGCAATTGGTCGCCTTCGGTTTGTTTTTCTCGTGCAGGCAATTGTTCTGACAAGTTTATTTTGGACAACAAATCATATTATTTTTGGATTAGCAAATATTGGCTTGATGTCGTTAATGGCAATCCTCTTAACAACATCTACTCAGCTTTATTTAATAGACCTCGCCGGAATTTATCAGCCAAAAGCAACAGGTCTCGCTGCTTCACTTATGCCAGTAGCAAGCAACGTAGGTATCGCTTTTGGTTCTGCATTAGGCGGAATTGTATACCATCAGGGAAATTTAATGAATGTAACATGGGTAGGTGGGATTGTTGCAGTCTGTGCAAGTCTGCTAACTTTCTTTAGTCATCGTTTAGATCAAAAACAAAAGAAATCAGCATAAAAGAAGCAACAAACACTTGTCATGCTTCCTATTGTATCTCCAGAAGAACTAAAATCTTTCTAGGCGATAATTAATGATATTTCAGGTATCCCTTTATAAATAATATTAAAAAAGAAGTATCAAGGACGTTTAGTTGTTCTTTGATACTTCTTTAACAAATACTGCTTACTATGATTGGGTGCCGCTTTTATATTAACAGTAACTATTCTATATAATTGTAACTAAAATGCTTTATTACTTTTCAAAGTTATTTTTTATCAAAGAATTTTTGTTCGCTATGATAACTATCGAATTTTCAAAACTATTTTTCCTTTAGCCCTTCCTTCTTCCGAATACTCCATGGCCTTTTGAGCATCTTCAAAAGGAAAAACGCGATCAATTACAGGTTTGATTTTCCCAGATTCAATAAAGTCTGCAATAATACGTAATTGATCTCCACTTGGCTTCATAAATAAAAACGTATATTGAACATTATGCTTTTTTTCAAGTTTCGTTAATTTATAGCTTGCAGCTGAAAACAATACCTTTTTAATAAAGCCTGATCCATATTCTTTAGCAAAACGAGCATTCGGCAATCCTGAAACAGAGATGATTTTCCCACCATTTTTTACAATCTGGAATGATGTTTCGAGTGACTTACCACCAAGTGTATCAAATACTCCATCATAATTTTGTAGTCTATCCTGAAATTGTTCTGTTTTGTAATCAATAACTTCATCTGCACCGAGGGATTTCACTAAATCTGCACCAGCTTCACTCGCAGTTGTTGCAACATAGGCACCCATTATTTTTGCGAGTTGAATCGCAAATGTTCCGACACCACCAGCCCCGGCATGAATTAAAACCTTTCCTCCTTTTTGTAAGTGCAGTATGTCATGTAATGCCTGATAAGACGTTAACCCAACTAATGGTATAGAAGCAGCTTCCTCATAGCTTAGATTTTTAGGTTTTAACGCTATGTCATCTTCATGAACTGCGATATATTCAGCAAGAGTGCCGATTTTACTTTTACGTGGCCTTCCATAAATTGCATCGCCCACTTTAAATTGAGTTACTTTTGCACCAACCTTTGTCACAACCCCTGAAAAGTCATTTCCAAGAATCAGTGGCATTTTATGTTTGATTAATAACTTCACTTTTCCGTCTCGCGTTTTAAAATCAACTGGATTAATACTAGCTGCATGAATTTCTGCAAGTACCTCGTATTCTCCCATTTCAGGCATAGGCATTTCTGCTAATCGCAGAGGTACTTTCCCATATTGATCAATAATCATTGCTTTCAAATTACATTCCCCCAAATAAAAAAAAGTTTTATCATCATACCAATAATATTTTTCAATAATAATCTGTCATCAAATCCTCAATATTCGTTACTAAATCTTTTAATAAACTTAGTTTTGTACGTACATTGATATAATAAAAATTTTTTGTGCCTTCTTTTCGCATTAATATAACACCTGCATCTCGTAAAATCTTAAGATGATGTGATATGGCTGGACGAGAAAGATGTGTTCTTTCAGTAATTTCGCCTACACGCAACCCTGTTTTACAATCTGTTTCCATTAAGACGAAAAGGATCGATTGGCGAGTTTCATCACCGATTGCTATTAGGACATCCTGACAATTAATAAAATCTTCTCGAATGATGTTCATCTTGTCGTATTTATTCATCTTAATAAAACCCCCAAAAGTTAGTCGAATGGTTTAAGTTGATGAACCATTGAATACATAAAACAATAGCACATATCCTTATTTAATACAGTATTGAGAAAGTAAATCGAGACGGATCATATCTTGTACACATCCTCCCTAGCATTTAGGAATTATTGTACGCTAGGCCATTATGCAGAATTCCAAATTTTGATATTCAACAAATTCAAAATGGCAACTATATTTATTTTTTAAATTAAAATAAGCCTATTTAAGACTTATACATCTTAAATAGGCTTATTAACATTTTATATTAGAAGGCTACCCTGAAAATTCATCTTTTTTTATGGTGAAAAATATATATCATGAATGTCTCTGTTTAATTTTGCTATTTTTTTATACATAGATTGATTGTAACGACTGAGCTCCACAAGCGATCTAAGTTTGGTGCGGAGGCTCAAGTCACGCCTTTGAATCGAATTACCAAAAGAGTCTCTAGTAGACTACAGCATGCCTTATATATGGCAGTAAAATGTGCTAATCGTGTTGCATAATAGCCCTTATAATAAAATACATCACCCTTAGCGCTCGAGAATATTAAATTTAACAGAACTTCATCGAATAGGATTCTCAAAATTCCAGTTAGTATAAATTACTGCTGCAGTAATTGGATCTGCGGATGTATCTTCCGTAAACCCGCCTATTAGATTACCCACTCTAAATGTAGGCTCAAATAACTGTTCTTCCTTAGGCGGTGCTGTTGGACCATCTATCCCCAATTTCGTTTCATCTGTAACCACTACTTCCATTCCGTTATCCAACGTAAAGCTCAGTCCATCTTTTCCAACTTCTGTTATGAATCCTTCGATATTAAGCATTACACTTGTAGCAGGAGCTGAATTATCCACCACAATTCTTTCCGTCAAATCTAACGCTGCATCGTTGTTTGTATTTGTTAAAGCAACTACAGCAATTACGGCACAAGCTATTAAACTTCCAGCCATTAATTTTATATTTTTCATATAAACCTTCTTTTCTTTTAGTTCATATTCCATCATCTCTTTCTGCATTTTGCTCTTAAATTCTTCGGAAGCATGAATCTGCTTCATCACTTTCTTATAAGCATTCATCACATTTAACTTCTTCTAAAAAAATTTTTAACTTCATTCGTATCCTTCTCAGCTTTGAGCCTACCGTGTTTATTTTCATCTCTAATAGATTCGCAATTTCTGCAGTCGTGTAGCCTTCGTAATAATGTAAATAAACAATGGCCCTCTCTTGGTGATCTAGCTCAAAAATCTCAGGAAGAACAATTTGTTCCTCTTTTGCAATAAACGTCATCTCTTCTGTAATCGGTACCGTCTTCTTGATGAGCCAAGCCTTTAAATGTGCTTCATTATCGAAGGGCTTTTTCTGTCTCATAAGTGTCATATAGACCTCTTGAACAATATCCTCCGCCTCAGACATATTTTTTGTCTGCTGCACAGCAATTCGTATTAAGGTGTCGCTATAAGTTTGAACAATCTCATGAACACATAAGCCGGCGAACGTTTTCATACTCAACCTCCTTCCCTTCATAATACGATTCATTTTCGTTTATTCGTGCAACAGAAAAATATTTTTCCAAGAATTGAAATAGATTTGTTGTTCATTTATGACAAACATTAATAGAAGAAAGAGAGAGAACTCATCAGTAATAGATAAATTCTCTCTCCTATTAAAGGTTAAGTTGCTTGCTTTTAGATTGATAATTACTCATTTTGTCTAAATTTTCAGCACTGCAAGATGTAGAAAATACAAAAACAGAAAACACAGATTGGACATGACAATTATATTTTATAATTTACATGCAAAAAAAAGTAACCAGTTTCTACTTGATGATAGCGATTCAGCACTTGAGTGCTATTTACTAATTGAAAATAGAAAACACACATAAATTTGTAAATAACCAAATTTATGTGTGTTTTTACTTCATTAATTGTTAGTTTGTCTTGCTTTTATGTCAAAAGCAAAACAAATTAAACAAAATGGTTATGCACTATAATTCTTTAATATTTCCCTTGCATAAAACTGTCGTTATTAACCTAGATAATCAAACAATTGTGTTTTATTGTTTGATTAATTTTTCCAAGGAGAATGTAATATACATTCACAAAAATTTTTTGGTTTATAATTCGGCATAAAAAACTAAACTGCTTCATTAGTTGAAGAAGAAGAATTAATATTTAATCAAATTCTAAAGGTATTTTGTCGATTTAAGAAACATCTTTATGTTCGTAACTACTTTTGTATATTAAGTTTTCAAAGCCATTTTTCTTAAAAACCATATCAGAAAAGTATTAGAAAGTAGCTTAAGTACAGCATGTACTGTTTTGAAAGTTTCCCAGTTTCCCCAAATACTATAAAAACTAAAAAAAGTTTCATAAATTACTGCCAAAATTAAGACGTAATACAACAATTTCGTTATTCCTTGTTTATTTTTTCTCATATTTCAAATCTTAACAAAATATCACAATTTCATATATATGTAATTTTTTCCTGTCCTTGTTCAAACAATACTGCTGCTTTAGTTGAAGACTATTAATCTTTTCTGAACAAAATAAACATTAAAAGGTGGTGTGAAAATGAAAAAAATTATTATAGTTCCTTGTTTTTTACTGTTGTTTCTAATGCCAGCAACATTAACTTATGCTAAACTAGATTATTATCAGCTTACTGAAGAGTCTAAAAAAGAACTAATGATGGACTTGTTTTTTTCACTACTTTTACCGAATGTACAGAGGCAGTTTCTAATTACTATTCAGATTATCTTACTACAAGCCCTACGGTGTATCCGTATCAAATTATTTAATTTATAATAAAGATAAATTTATTATTTAAAGAGGAAAACTTATGAAAACTTCAATCCCCTGTCCTAATTGTCAAAATTCACTTACTATCAAACACTTCAAAAAATTCCCAACACCTTTTAATATGAAGTGTCCACACTGTCAAGCAAAACTTAAAGAAACTAAGATGACTCCACTACTTCTTTTAATAGCAGTTTTCGTAGTTCCCCTATTGATTTATCTAAGTATAAATGTTAAGAGTTTTCTAACAGGCTACTTTCCTATTGTGGAAAAAGTATCTATCGGAATCGTCTTTTCGACTCTCTGCTACCCTATTTATCTTTTATATGAAGATTTCAATGCAGTAGTCATATTTAATAAAGGGAATCTACAACTAAAAAAACGACAGTGATGGAACTTGGTAATACCAACTTTTGTAGTTTTCAATAAAAAGAACTATTTCATTTGTTTCGTATTATAAGTCAAAAGCGACATAAAACATTTATTTCTCTTATTGAACTAACCTGCTGCGCTAGTTTAATAAGAAAAATGCTTTACCCCTTCTTGAAGTAAAGCTCCTGTAAGTTGAATAAGACTTTTCCTTAATCATCAGGGTTTTCTTTAAGAATCCAAGGAATACTAGCTGAAAAGCTAAATTGTAGAACTGGGGCAGGGAAACCTTCTGGCACAAATTCTAAATCTTCTGAAAATCCAAATAAAAAATTCTCTATTTCAATAGTATTCATTTCTTTAAAGTTAGAAGAATTACACAATTCGCCTTCTAACACTCTTCCAACGAGATGATAATCTCCTATGTATAAACGTGTCCCTGCTTCCTCAGTAGGAAATTCTGAAAGATGTGCTGGTTTTGCTGAATGAATCCCAAAATTGTTGAAAATATCGGATATAGATGTCTTTAAATACTCAGAAGCTTCAACATAATTTTTACAGTATAAGCAGTTACAGACCTCTATATCTTTGTTATAAAATTCTCGTGTTCTATCAATATCAACTTCTAATAACCATTTTCCTATTCTAATCTGTTGCAACATAATAATCTCCATTCTGTCTCAATACACTGTTTTTAATTAATTTATATTCAACTTATCTAACTCGAAACCTCTTTCCTTATTCAACTAAACTGCGGCGTTAATTCAATAAGAAAAAAGACTTTACTCCTTCTTGAAGTAAAGCACCACGTTAGTTGATTAAGAATGTAATATTAAGCCTACTCTAATTCACCTATAAACCAAATATCTCTATTATTAATTTCCCCATCTTCATCAGTTATTTCTTCTTTAAATCCTAAGACATTCATATCTTTGGAGATATTTATTCTCCAATCACTCTCAAATTTTCTTTTTTTGGACAGGGGAATCCATTTTTGAAACTCGTCATTTCTATTAAAGAACCCCTCGAAGTGAGAATCACCAGCAAACACTATAATTTGAGAATCAAACAATGCTTGGAAACTAATATAAACAACCACTCGATACTTATCAGGTGTATTTGGTTTGATTTCAATCAAATGCTTAGCCCGTTCTATTAAAGTTTGAACACAAAGTCTCTTAATTCCAAAAGGAGTCCTATCGGAATCAATAAAAACTTGGGCAACTGGTAAATGAAGATGCCAATACCCATTATAAAAATCCAATGGAAAATCAGAAGTTTCCTCCCAGATTCGCTTTATCATATTTCTTGTTTTTCGATTTAAACCCCGTAACTTCTTATTACTCATTTTTATCTCCTATCTTTTTTCCATTCAATTTAACCTTTTTTTGTTTAGTATGGAGTTGCTTATATTTTCCTCGTTTCATTATTGAACTATCCTGCTGCGTTAATTCAATAAGAAAAAGAGTTACCTATGGTAACCCCATGATCTTTAACTAAAGACTCTGTTAGTTGAACAAGAATATTTCCTTGGATCTTACATATCATTATGCTTATAATTACTTCTCATTACGATGATAGCAGAGTTGAACAACTCCAGAGGTAAACGTTTTTGTATTAACCAGTATTAGATTCAACCACTGTTTTATATCAATAAACAAGGGGGTTCCTTCTCCCAGAATAACAGGATGTAATGCTCAGTTCTTTTGCAGGGATCCAGTTTCATAACTGCACGATTATATTATTTCCGTAAACCAACAAAGGTAAAGGGGGCTTAATGCCATAACATTGCTATAAAATTGTAATTCAATGTAGTTGCTAGTGTATTATACAGCGGAAATTCACATGGAAATTATAGAGCTACAATCACAGGTTAAATAAGAAAAAAAGCTTCCTTTTGAAGACTGTTTCATCCTTATATATCCTGTGAGGACATCCATTTATTACTATAAAACCCTAAAATCTTTCATACATTCTCCAAGAATATAGTGTGAAAACCACATCAAATTCTGCTTCATAATAGCCACATTAATTCCTGGCTGGTCTGAACTATATGCCATTCCTTTAAATATAATTAATTCCGTATCAACTTCCATATCCCTTAATCCTTGATATAGCTCATATGCATTTGGAGTTGGAACTCTTTCATCCTTTTCGCCATGTTGGATTAGAGTGGGAGTACAGGCTGAATTAATATATGTCATTGGTGATGTTTTATTATATATATCTGGATCATTCCATGGATTATTTCCTAAATACATCCTAATAAAGTAAGGTATATCTGTATTTAGATAATGGGTTCTCCAATTAGTAATTCCACCTCCAACTGAAATAGCTTTAAATCTACTACTAAATGTAGAACAGAAAGCTGATATATATCCCCCGTTGCTCCATCCCATAACCCCTACTTTATCTTTATCAGCAATCCCATTGTCAACTAGTTTATCCACTCCGGATATAACATCATCGTAGTTAGCAATTCCTAGTTTTCTATAGTTTTCTTTTAAGAATTCATTACCATAACCAGAACTTCCCCTGTAGTTTGGTTCTAAAACTATAAAGCCTTTTTCAATAAACTGTTCAATAGGATATTTCTCATTAAAACAGTCTGAAAATATTGGAAAGGATGCCCAAGCAGGACCACCATGGATTACCACTAATAAGGGATATTTTTTATTTGCGTCAAATTCTACTGGGGTTGATAAAACTCCCTCTATTTCAAGACCATCACTACTTTGCCATGAGATAATTTCCCTGTTACTTTTAAGCTTTCCTTTGAAAAAGCTATTTTCATTCGTTATTTTTTTATCGTCTAAATAGATTTCAAAGGTTTCATTTGTTATAGCCTTATTATAGGATATATGATTTCCATCCATTGTTATAGAAGCATCCATTATAAAGCTATCTACATTTTCGCTTAAGATTTCCACAGTGCCATTCTCAGATAACAACCCAATAAGATAATTAGTTTTATTCTGCCATCTAATTAAAATTCCTTTAGCTGTCCAACGTAATGGAATAACCGAACTATCAAAATCTGTTAATGGTTGAACTAGCTCTCCATTATTAATATCATATATCTCTAGTGTACTGTCTTGAATATGGGTCTTATAGTAATCCTTCTCCATTATGCTTGCTGAGTAACATATTTTGTCGCCTTCAGGAGAAAAGCAAACGCTCCCTCCCAACAGCTTATCTATATTCATCTTTTGTAGCTCTCCAGCTTTAATATCAAGTATGTATAGATCTCCATTAATATAATCTCCCATATTTGGGCTTGGTGTAGCCATAAATACAACCTTTTTCCCATCATTTGAAATATCAAATTCATGGATATGAAAATCCTTACCATCAGTTAGTTGATAAACAACGCCATTTTCGTGTTCATATTTAACATTTTGTATCACTTTTTCTATTTCAACGTAATATAAACAATTATTTTGGTATTCCTTACCTATATGATGGAAATCTCCATATAGTTCCTTACGTTTCTCGATCTCCTCAGATTCTTTTGACTGTGCAACATAATAAAAACCCTTGCCAGTAGGTTCCCATTTGAATTTACTGACCCCTTCTTTCTCATCAGTAATTTGAAACCCACAATAACCATCTATTGACTTAACAAAGATCTGATTTTTCTTATTATCCCCGTCACCAACTGGGCTAAGGTATGCGATATCTCTAGAATCTGGAGACCATAATGGGTTTGTACTTTCTATATTCCTAGTTGTTAATGGGTAACACTGCCCCTTAGCTTTTTCATATATCCATACATGACTCCTATATTTATTGTCTTTCCAGTTAGCAGTCTTCTTGACAAATGCTACGTTTTTGCCATCATCACTTATGTTTGTACCTGATAAGGTTGGTAATGAAATAATCTCTTCTATACTTAGATATGTTTTTTCATTCATTTTCATTGATAAACCCCCACGTAACTATAATCTAATAGGCATAATCAAAAAATTAATTTATCATTTCTTGTTGCAAACAAGTTAATATGTACTATCTATATCCATAGCTGTTAATGGGTAACACTCCCTCATCTCCTTCAACATTAACATAATCTCCTCTATCACAATTTCTGGCTCATCATGATGAATATAATGTCCACTTCGACTTGCAATCCGGTACTTGCTTGAGGTTGACAGCCATTGGAATTCTGCTTGGAGTCTTTGCTCAATTTCCAATATTTCTTGAGATGGCCATCCCTCTTCACCATTATCGGGTAAACCTCTTGTAATAATTGTAAGAGGAAGGTTACTTTGTTTTGAATGATCAACTATTTGCTTATAGCTTTGTATTTTATCAATCTTCTCACTATTCAACATAGGATTCTCGAAATATTCCCTATTTCCCGCAAGCAGATTTTCGGGTAAAACTTTTTCGTAGGCAAGTTCTTTATATTCCGGTGCAGCGTCAACCAAAACCATACCGCTGATGTTCAGTGGATAAAGGCTGGCATATAATCTAGCGACCAAACCACCAAAAGAATGTCCTACCAATATATAGGGCTTCTCCACTTCAAGTGCTAGCAACAATTCGTTGAGCTCCTCGACTAGATCATAGCAAGTCGTCGGGACGGATGCGACTTGACTCCTACCAATACCCGACCTGTTATAGGAAAAGGTTGATGTTTTCTGCGATATCCTGTCTTGGACTTTTTTCCATGTCTCATAACTATCGCCTAACCCTGCTATGAAGATTACACTTGGAATACTGTTACATGAATATTTATTGAATAGTATGCGATTATCACAGATATCAATTGTTTTTTTCATAAAATTAATCCATCCCCAATATTTTGCTTCTATTTATATACGAGAGAAGTTACTATTAGTTTCGTTTTCCCTAGAATTAGCCTTTTTTGAAATAACCTGCTGCTTTAGTTGAATAAAAAAAAGAGCCGTCTATGCAGCTCAATGATCTTTCTCTAAAGCACTCCGTTAGCTCAATATGAACTAACTAAAGCTATGAATTGAATTTGTACGATTTTTATCAGCTAAAAGGAAAATAAAATATCCTACAACGTTAAATATCATGAATACAAAAGCCCACCTAACATTTAGTCTATTTTGGTGGTAAGCATTTTTCATTGCCCAACTAGAAAATAAAATAAAATATAGAAACCCACCTAAAAGCAAACATAAAACACTTAGAGTATGAAAACTTCTTCTTTCTGTTATCACATACCAATCACCGCTACCATTTCCCGAAGGTAGTATCTCAACAAACAACGAATTTGATGTCCATATTTCTCTACTATACTCATAATCAGATTTTGCGCTATCTACATAATCAAATAAATTTTCAAAAGGTATATCCTTAACATTATAAATTTGAACCTTTGAAATATGGTTAGTCTCGTGCACTAAATGTTCTACTTCTTTTTTTTCAGCATTTGAAATTAAACCATCACTATCCAAACTATAACTTACTGCCATAGATGTAAATGACTTTTCATTTAAACTCTCAGTTTCCCTTGACTGAAGAAAACTATAAATTGTAATAGCTATAATGAGAAAAGCTAATGCGAGATAAAGTATCCAATTAGAAATGCTTTCAACACCTTTTTTCAAATAAAACACCCCCTTAATAAGAGATGTTCATAACAGCAAAAGTATTACCTCCTTCTTCAACTAAACCGCTGCCCTAGTTCAATAAGAACAGATACGCTTATTAAACAATCGCGCCCTATAATGGGATAACACTTTCTGTTAGTTAACTTTTTAATTTTTCGTATTATTAAATCGGAAAATAAGATTATATCCATTAAAAGTTTCCCCGTGTTCCTCAACGTAAATCCCATTAGTGTAATTAGAAATTGTCTTCTTCCAAAACCGTTGTCCTATAATGTTTTTTTCTGAAGGATTCGTAAACAACTCCCAATTGCCCTTAAATTGTTCAAACACTGTATTCGCTGCATATTCCGCAATGCCTTGACCTCTTAATGACTGTAGTAAAAAGAATTCATTTATAAAATAATCAATTCCTTTATTGCAATGTGGCGGAGTCGCTATTAGGATAAAACCTGCTGGCTTTCCATCTACTAAAATTAAATAGGGAAATAATATATCTGGCTTTTCCCACCAAATATTTTGAACTTCATACTGATCCTTCAACGTTTGGAAATCATCACTATCTTCGTAAATACCATGTGTATTTGGAACGTTGCCATAATGTCCAGAGAGATCATATAGATACAAAGGATATAAATTTTTTATAATATGTGCAGCATTTTTATCAGTTAATTGTACATCAATTTTCATCGGATCCTCCTCAAAGAATAATAATAGATATAAAAATTATAATAAAAGCAATCCTGTGAAAATATATAATGAACAATTATAAATCATACTTTGCACAAAAAAAGTCACATTAGATTTAATCCAATGTGACATTTACAAACTATTTTTTTGAGTAAACTATTTTTTTAATACTATCGCGAGAAAGAAAGAATCGATCTGAAAGTTGATCTATCTTTATGCCGGCAGAAAATTGTTGACGGATCTCATGGTTTCTACTGTTCAAATAAGTTTTACTCCCAGAGTTTTCGCCCCATTTCTTCCGTGCTCCTTTAGAAATAGGGACGTAAACCACTTCTCCATTTACATACTTTTGTATTTCATTCAGTAATTCTACTGGAAAGATGCTTTCTGCATTTACATATTTCATGTTAGCTTCGCTCCTTAAAATAGATGAAATTTTTAAGGTAGCAAAGTCGTTACTATAAACAATAATCACTTTTCAGGTGGAAACCAATTTCTAGCTCTATACAAACAACCACCTTGTTCATAGTATAAACTTTGCATAGAGCTAATCTTTAAACTTCCCATAATTCTTGTCATAGTGAACCTCCTCACTTTACATAATACAACCTCAGTTACGTTCCTATTAATAATTTCGATAAGGACTGACCAATATCCTTCGAAGTGTTGAACTAAATCCACGTAAATAAGCTACACCTAATGATATGTCCTTAAATAAGTTACTCAACAATCTGGACCGATTGTTGAACACAAGTTAAAAACACTGTTCAACTAACCTGCAGCGTTAGTTTAGTGCGCTATTCCACATACTATTTTACTCGTTGGAACATCGGATGATCTTCCTTAAATTCAATTAAATCCCATAAGTTTCCGTATAAATCTTTGAATACAGCAACAATACCATATGATTGTTCTTTTGGTTCTCTAACAAATTCAATTCCTTTTGCTATGAGATCATTATAGTCTCTCCAAAAATCATCTGTCCCAAGGAATAGAAAAACTCTTCCTCCTGCTTGATTTCCAATAAAGGATGATTGTTCTGGTTTAGAAGCCCTTGCAAGTAATATTGTAGTTCCTGACGAGCCTGGTGGGGATATTACTACCCAGCGTTTATCTTGCTCTTTTTGATATGTATCTTCAATTAGCGTAAAATGAAGTTTTTTTGTGTAAAACTCAATAGCTTCATCATAATCCTTAACAACCAATGCAATATGTACAAGAGATTGTATCATTTTATTAACCCTTCTTTCTTAGCAAAACATAAGCCTTACACCATAATTTATTAAAATGTTCCTCTTTACAAATGTTTTCAGATAAACTATACCAATAATATTGACTTATTTAAATATTCATTTATTGAATGTTTTTATTTCACTAAAATGCTGCTTTAGTTCAATTAGAAAAAAATGTTGCCTAAGCAACCCATGATCTTTAACTAAAGCCTCCATTAATTTAGGTAGAAATTACTTTTCCAGAGTTTGGAAATCTAAAGATTCCCATTTTCAAACAAACCATAACAAACGCCCAAGTAATTCCAGCAACCTCTATTTGAAATGATTTTTCTTCAGATGCCATTACTAGTTCATAATCAAAGGCTTTCTTAAGTAGTATTGTTGTTTTTCAGGTATAAAATATGGGAACGTCCGATTTGGACGTTCCCGTTCTTATTCCATTAAAACCCCCTATAATGGAATAACTGTAGAGCTAAAGAAGCTTTTTCAAAATCTGCGTTTCCCTGCCCAAGCTCCTTGCAGTTTACTAAGGAATACAATTTGCCCAATATGATATGCGTCGTGCATTGCTAAACTCTTCAGTTCAAGCACTAATGAATTATCTTCTCCTGGGATCTGTCTATACAAATCTTCATGTTCAGATTTTGCTAGTATTTTTCCAAGTTCACGATGAACATTAAAGTATTCTTGTTTTGTTTCCTTCCAATTTTCTAAAGTCTCAGTTGGTAATCGAAATGTAGACTTATTATTTTCTGCCTGTGGTTCATTAGCTGTTTCACCAAGAAATCGCATTAGAATTCTCTTTTCATAGAAAAGTAAATGACAAACTAATTCCCAAATGGAATTCATTGCCCCATCAGCTGGTTTCCAAATTGCCTGTTCAAAAGTGATATCCTCTAGCACTTGTTCAAGTGGTGGAAACCAGTCTTCTTCATCTAAGCAACTTGCCCATTGTTGTAACAAAAGTGTTTTTACATCCATTTTCTATTCCCTCCAATTTAATATCTCCCTTTATATATACAAATTCGATTTACTTATTAAAACTCCTTCTTGTTCAACTAAACTGCCGCTTTAGTTCAATAAAAAAAAGGCTTTACTCCTTCTTGAAGTAAAGCATCCGTTAGTGTAAGTGAGTAAATGCATAAACACTAAAACAAAAACAAATAAAGGCAATTATAAATAACAATGTTTTGGTAGCCTGATATGGCAACAGTCTCAATAAGATGACAACGAATAAAGCGATGATGGCACCGATGATTGAATCAGCTCCAGAACCATCTAGACCATCGTTTTCGTGTCTTTTTTTATTATAGGAGAATCCACCAAATAACGCTACAAAACCAATCAAAACAGACATTGCACCCAATAAATCCATTATCTCACCCTATTAATAGCGATACCTTATTTAATAATTAATTATAATTAACATAATGTCTTTTGTAACTTGGGAAATTTCATCTTTTTTCAACAGAAAAAAGCTTCACTCCTTCTTGAAGTAAAGCACTACGTTTGCACAATAAGAAAGGACCAAAGTATGGTCCCTTCTTTTGGAAATATTCTATCGACCTATCACTCGGTTACAATTTTTATAACTGCCATTTCCTTACCGAACCTATCACCATTATCAATAAAACCCAAACTCGAGTATAAATTATGTGCTCCGAAGTTTTCAGGGTGATAACCTACAACAATTTTTTTTGCATTCGGTAATTTAGCTATCTCTGAAATCATTAACTTAGTTGCAGCTTTACCTATACCCTTGCCTTGGTGTTCCTTATCCACCATTATTCTATAAACCCAATAACCATCAAGTTCTTCTTGAACAGTATTGTACATCAAAAAGCCAACTATTTTCTCTTCATCATAAATAGCATATGGCTTTAATGTAGGCTCAAACTTTGACTGAGCAATTGATATAGCATTGGGCTCCATGTATTCTTTTTGTTCTGTTGATACCTCTAATTCGCAACAGTCGTACCAATTTTCTGCATTTAATTCTACGATTTTCACATTTTCTGTACTCATAATTTTCCCCTTTCAAAATTCGGGGAAACACTAAATAACTTTGTTAAGTAGTCGTTATCCCCTTGTAGTCATTAATAATATAAATTCTCTTATTTGTCATAATGATCTCCTCCTCTAACAACTATTAACTAAAAATTATATCAATTAATTTTTAGACTTTTTAATTATACTATTTTTCTCCATTTAATTCCTTCTTAAAATAATTTTACTTTCTTATTCAACTAACCTGCCCCTTTCGTTCAATAAGAAAAAAAGGCTTTACTCCTTTTTGAAGTAAAGCACCTCGTTAGTTGAAAAAGAAATTTTATTTTCAAGTTCGAATTTCATTGAAATAATTAAAACTCTTCTTTTATGATAGAGTGCATTTTTAAATCTCGATGTTTTCCTTTCACAAATATACCTTTTCTAATTATCCCTTCAAAAGACATTCCCGCTTTTTCCATTACTCGTGCTGAACCAATATTTTCTACATCACACCTTGCTTGAATACGAACTAAATTCATTTCTTCAAAACCGAATTTTATTATTTCCTTTGCTACTTCAGTAGTTAAACCTTTTCCCCAATAGCTTTTAGAAATAACATATCCGATTTCAGCAATTTTATGATTTGGTTGCCACCAAACAAAATCGATTGTCCCGATAAATTTTCCATTTTCCTTGTATTCAATTCCCCACGGTGAAACCTGCTTGTTTTCATATTTGTTCAATACAAATTCAACAAAATCTTTTGTATCAGATATTGTTTCGTGGGTATTCCAAGTTACATACTTAGATACTTCTTCATCTGAACCGTATAGATGCATATCTTCAATATCTTCTAAAGTGACTTTTCTAAGAATAAGACGTTCTGTTTCTAATATAGGTAAATCACCATATATTTTCTCAACCTTCATTTAATCCCCTCCACTAATTACTTGCTAAGAAACACTACTTCTATAAAGAGGATGTCTGTTCCTCCTTCTCCTTGTTGAACTAAACTGCTGCATTAGTTCAATAAGATAAAGGCCTTAATCCATCCAGATTCAACGCCCTTTAGTAGCCCTCAAATTTTTCCACTTTTGAAGTCCAAATTCTATAAACATTTTTACCGTCTTCCTTTATTTTATCTTTATGCACAATTACCTCTACATTTAGGTAATCTGCCCATTGTGGAAGTAGTTCGGTTAAATAATCAATTACTTTTTCATCTGGAGTTCCATAACCAACATTTATTTCTCTAAATAGACAATTTGAGAAATCTGGATACAATGAGTTTGTCCATTCATAAACCTCCATCTGGGAATCAAAAATCCTCTTATCTTCTGGATATTGTCCATTGAGCCATTGGATTTCCATAAACAAGAGCCTCAAGCCATGCCCTCGGAAAGCGAGCGCCGGAACGGAAATCAACAACTCGTTGAATGGATCACTATCTTTAATTTGTTTTTTATAGAAATAACTTTTGACTTGAGGTAAGAAACGTCAACCTGCAGCGGAAATCAACCAGTTCTAGGCATAAAAAATTTATATATTTATTCTTTTAAAAACAACCTATGATTAAAAACTTCCAGGAAATTCACATTTAATTTATTGACAATTATGAATTGCAGAACTATAGTTGGTATTGTAAGGGCTTACATTTTATTGCCAAAAACTAAAACGTTTTCGTAAATAATGCTTTCACGAATTAATAATTCACAGGATCCGTTCTCTTTAGGATTCTTCGAAAACGTTTTCGGATTCTTGACTTTTACTTCATGAAAGGAGAATCACATATTTTGATAAATTATTCACAAGGCAAGGGTGAACTAGAGAATTGGATTGTTTCGGAAGTGGAATTCCATCCAGATACACTTGGAAAAAGCGAGGCAATCATGTGTCTTGGAAATGGCTATTTGGGATTACGTTCTGCTCCAGAAGAGCCATATAGAAATGAAAGAAGAAATTTGTTTGTTAATGGTACTTTTAACAAAGCAGAGGAAAACGAAGTCACTGAGTTGCCAAATTTGGCGGATGTTACAAAGATTGATATCCGAGTAGATGGTGAACGATTTAGTCTTGAATTTGGCAAAACTAGGGACTATGTACGTCAATTAAATTTAAGGACAGCTGAACTGACAAGAAATATTGAATGGACTTCTCCTAAGGGGAAAATAATTCAATTTCAATTCAAACGGTTTGTCTCCCTTCATAATTTGCATTTGATTGGGATGAAAATGATAGTAAAAAGTGTAACAGATCCGGTTCAAATCTCCTTTGATACTGGTATTGATGCACAAATGACCAACTCAGGCTCACAGCATTTTCTTGAAGGGGAGCGTAGAATATTTGATAAAAAATTCATTCAATTGGTTCAAACTACGAATGAATCAAATATTGATGTTGTTATTAATACTTCTCACAAAATTATTATAAACGGAGAGGAAAGAGTCTTAGAACCTGACATGAACATGACTCGCCGTAAAGTATGGCTTACATATGATTTGTATCTCCAGGCTGGTGATACACTGGAAATGGAAAAGTTAACAACTGTGTATACTAGTCGTGATAAAGAATATGTTCACTCCGAATACAATATTCTCCAACTACGAGAGAATTCATTAAATGATATATACGTCTATTCTGAAAAAGGATATGAATTGCTTTTTCAGTCTCATCAAGACATATGGCTAAATAAAGTATGGAATGCATATAACTTAGAGATTAATAGTAATGATTCCTTTGATCAACTTGCATTACGTTTTTCACTTTATCATTTAACCATTATGGCACCTGCACATGATGAAAGAATGGGAATCGGTGCGAAAGCATTGAGTGGTGAAGGGTATAAAGGACATTCGTTTTGGGATACAGAATTATTCATCCTCCCATTTTTCATCTTTTCAAATCCAAAAGTTGCAAAATCACTTTTAATGTATCGCTATCATGGTTTAGAAGGAGCAAGGAAAAAAGCAGCTGAAAATGGATATGTTGGAGCAATGTTCCCTTGGGAAGCAGCTTGGCCGACTGATGGAGAAGTAACACCGAAACTTGGGGATATTGATATCGTAACTGGTGAACAAACCAAAATATGGTCAGGATTTATAGAACAACATATTTCCGCAGATATCACTTTTGCAGTTTATCAATATTATAGTGTAACCGACGATAATGCTTTCATGAATAGCTATGGATATGAAATTATTTTTGATACAGCAAGGTTTTGGGCAAGTAGAATCGAGTGGAACGAAGATAAGCATGAATATTATATTAACGATGTAATTGGTCCCGATGAATACAAAGAACATGTCAATAATAATGCATTTACCAATTATATGGCCTATTTTAATATGAAACTAGCAATCCATTATTATGAAAAATTAAAAAATGAAGACTCAAAAATAATAACAAATTTGAATAGAAAGTTAGATTTAAATAATTCATATCAACTTTGGCGGTCGGGAGTAGAAAAGATCTTTTTACCTAAACCTCGAGCAGAAGATCTAGTAATACCACAGGACGATACGTACTTAGAGCTAAAGGAAATAGATCTCACAAAATATAAAAACCAAGAAAATGTTCGAACGATCTATCGAGACTATAATCCAGAACAGATTAATTCAATTCAAGTGACAAAACAGGCTGATACATTAATCCTTATTTACTTATTGCAACAAACTTTTTTGCATGATGATCCTCGTTTTTCAGAAGCTGTCAAACAAGCTAATTTTCATTATTATGAGCCTAAGACATTACACGATTCTTCTTTAAGTTTAGCCACTCATTCAATTTTGGCAAATGATATAGGGGAGTTTGACTTAGCATATTCATTATTTAAAAAGGCTTGTGAAGTCGATTTGGGACCTTTGATGAATACTTCTGACGATGGAATTCATGCAGCGTCCATTGGGGGGATTTGGAAATCTGCAATCTTAGGTTTTGCTGGGATTAGACTTGTAGGTGGAAAACTTAGTATCAATCCAAAATTACCAAAACACTGGCATCAAATGCAATTTACAATTCATTGGAAAGGTCAACCCATAACAATTTTCCTTACTCCTTCATTTATATCTTTAAAAGCTGAAAACAAGGTTAAGGTAGAATTTGACATGTATAAAAATACGTATGAGTTTGAAGATTATATTGAAATAGAATTCGATTCGATAAAGTGAATAGTTCTGAATATTTATGTAAACGTTTTCAAATGATGCGACTATCATTCTCATATAAAACTAAGAGAAAGAAACAACTGCAGGTAGTTATAAAATGCTTTGTCATTTTATTCTATAGAAATTCAAACTAATGGGGGAGGAATTCAAATGAAGTTCCAAAAAAGAACGTTCGGTAGTTTATTATTAGTAGCATTATTAATGATTTTGGCTGCATGTAGTGGTAATGATGAAGGTGGAAAAGCAAGCGGAAATAAAGATGGAGCTGGAAAATCATCTAACCAAAAAATCACCATATTCCAAAGTAAAGTTGAAATTTCTGATCAGTTAGAAGCGCTAGCAAAGGAATATACGAAAGAGACTGGCGTGGAGGTCGAAGTTTGGGGAACAACAGGGGATGATTACTTCCAACAGCTGCAGATCCGTATGAATAGTAATCAAGGACCATCCATCTTTAGTCTTCAAAATATTACGGAAGCAGAAAAAATGAAATCATATGTTTACGATATGAATTCAGAAGGATATGTAAAAAATATTGCACCTGGAATGGAACTTAAAATTGATGACAAAATTGTAGGAGTTCCTTATGGAGTTGAAGGATTTGGATTGGTTTATAACAAAGACCTAGTTAAAGCTGAAGACGTTGCTGATTATGACTCTTTTGTACGTACTTTAGAAAAATTTAAAGCAGAAGGTATTAATGGACTTGGGCTTTCAAAAGAAGCATATTTCTTAATTGGTCATATTAGTAACTATCCTTTTGCATTACAAAAAAATCATTATGAATACATTGATAAGTTGACCGACGGGAAAGTAACAATGGCTGAAACGAAAGAGTTCCAAGAATTTGGGAAGTTTATGGATGCGATTAAAGCAAACACTCCAAGTCCTTTAGATGTGACATATGATAAAGAAGTTGGGGATTTTGCTGCAGGAAAATCAGCAATGATTCATCAAGGAAACTGGGCTTATGGTATGCTTTCAGATTTCGATGTAAACTTCGACATAGGTATGCTTCCATTCCCATTAATGGGTAATGATAAATTGGCTGTTGGAGTCGGAAATAACTGGGCGATCAATGGTAAAAAGGATGAAGCCGAAGTTAAAGCTGCAAATGATTTCTTAAATTGGATGTTTACAAGCGAAATTGGTCAGCGATATATTGTAGAGGAATTTGGTTTTGTTCCTGCTTTGACAAATATTAAGTCCGATAAATTGGATCCTTTATCTCAAGATGTGTTGAATGCTTCTAATAGTGGTAAAACAATTCCTTGGGCATTAAATTACTACCCAGCAAATATAATTCCAAATGATTTTGCACCAAAAGCAGAAGAATTCTTCTTGTCAAAAGATATGACGGGTAAAGAACTTGTTGATAAGTTAGATGATGCATGGAAAAACGCTGTAAAGTAAGTGTTTGAACAATAGACAATTAGATTTTATATTCTGGGCATCTCTTTTTAAGAGGTGTCCAGTACTTAGCTTTTAGTGATTAGACAAACTACATGAAAGAAGTGATGACATGCCAAATAAAAGTAATAAATGGTGGTATATATTATTTACTACTCCGCTATTGTTAATTTTTATAACAGTAGTGATAATTCCATTTTTAATAGGAATTTATTACTCTTTTTTTGAATGGGATGGTATTTCAGCAAATCCAAAAGTGTTTGTTGGATTGGATAATTTTACACGATTATTTGGGGATACTCGTTTTCTAGAATCTACTGGAAAAACAGTATTATTTACATTGTTAGCAGTAATTTTTGTAAATGTAGTTGGCCTCTTATTTGCACTCCTCGTGACATCTAAACTTCGAACTGCGAATGCGGCACGTACGATGATATTTATGCCTTATCTAATTGGTGGATTAATTTTAGGGTATATTTGGCAATTTATATTTTTAGATGTTTTTACTCTCTTCGGTAAAGTAACAGGATTCGACAATGTATTTTTTAATTGGCTTATCGATGTTGATTACGCTTTGTATGCTTTAGTTTTCGTTTTTACTTGGCAAATGGCTGGATATATCATGATTATTTATATAGCAGGTATTCAAGGAATTCCTAATGATGTAATTGAAGCAGCTAAAATTGATGGGGCAAACGGATGGCAAAGACTTAGAAAAATTACTTTTCCACTTTTAATGCCTGCTTTCACGATCAGTTTATTTTTAACACTTTCATCGGCATTTAAAATATACGATGTCAACCTATCTTTAACAAATGGGGGACCAGCTAATTCTACAGAAATGTTTGCGATGAATATTTATAATGAGATTTTTGGTTATAGTAATTATGGATTTGGTCAAGCAAAAGCAATTGTTTTCTTCTTTATCGTTGCTGCTATAACACTTACACAAGTTTATATTACGAAGAAGCGGGAGGTAGAAATGTAATGAGGAAAATACGTGAATTTACAAAAGAAATATTGCTTCTCATAATTGCCCTTTTCTTCCTATCCCCTATTTACATAATAATTGTAAACTCTTTTAAAGATCGTCAGGAGTTATATGAAAATGCACTAGCATTTCCTAAAAATTTTAGTTTTAAATATTATTTTGAGGCTATGGAAAAGATGAACTTCTTAAACGCTTTGGGAAATTCATTGTATATTACGATTATATCTGTAGGAATCATAGTCGTCTTGTCGTCTATGACTGCATGGATGTTAGCAAGAACGAACAATAAGCTGAGCAAGTTTATTTTCATGACTTTTATCGCGACGATGCTTATTCCTTTCCAAACACTTATGATGCCTTTAATGCAACTCATGAGTTCAATTACGAATATTTTACACATTCCTATGTTCAATACTCGTGAAGGATTAATTTTTATGCATGTTGGATTTAGTTCGAGCATTTCAGTCTTTCTTTATCATGGTTTTGTCAAATCTATTCCATTTACTCTTGAGGAAGCAGCCACAATTGATGGAGCATCCAAGTTCGGGGTTTTTTGGAGAATCATATTCCCAATGTTAAAACCGATTACTGTTACAGTGTTGATTTTAAACGTTATTAATATTTGGAATGACTATCTATTGCCTTCACTTACACTTACTGATAAGGGACTACGTACAATACCACTATCAACTTTTTATTTCTTTGGGGAGTTTACTATTAAGTGGAATTTGGCAATGGCAGGTTTAATGCTAACTATCATTCCCGTAGTGATTTTCTATGTTCTTGCTCAAAGACATATTATTAAAGGTATAGGGGAAGGAGCAGTTAAATAAGTTCATTCTTGCAGGAGGGATGAAAATGAGAGAGTTTCCAGGTTTAATGGGAGTATTGTACAGTACTACGGAATGGATTATGCGGTTTTCTGTTATAAATGTATTTTGGTTTCTCATGAATATCCCCAACGTAATAATTATTTTAAGTTTTTACTTCAATATTTCAAGTAATGAATTTCTTCTATATTTAATACCGTTAGTAATTTTAATACCTGCATTATTTTTCCCAAGTACGATCGCTATGTTTGCTACTGCGCGTGACTTGGTGATGAAAAAAGACCAAAATTCCATTACAAAAGCGTTTTTCTCCTACTTAAAGTCTTACTATAAGAAGAGTTTTCTATCAGGGATAATCTTGATGTCTGTTTGGCTCACTTGGGTTGCTGATTTATATTATTTTAAAAATGAAAACGACTTAATTAGGACGGTGATTTTGTTAGTAGGGATACTATTGTTTGTGTATACAATTAATTTCTGTTCATTAATTGTACATTACTATATGAATATTAAGACTCTACTCATCAACACGTTTTTTGTTACGTTTGGAAATCCTGTCTTGTTCTTTTTTGTCTTAGTTAGTAATTTCCTGTTGTTTTATATAAGTGCATCAAAGTTTCTATTCTTGTTTCCTATTTTTACAGGATCATTAAGTGCATTTTTTTCTTTTTCTGTTTTTTACCGTTTTACTTTAAAAATAGAGAAAAAAGCAATGTCCATTAAAAGTAGTTAAAATAATTAATAATGTAGGAAGTGACTAATTGAAATGGCTACGATAAAAGATGTTGCTAAAAAAGCAGGTGTTTCTATAAGTATTGTGTCAAAGGCATTTAATAATTATGTAGATATAAACGAAAAAACTCGACAAAGAATATTTGAAATAGCAAAAGAACTAAATTATACGCCTAATATAGTAGCTAAAAATTTATCATCTAAAAAGCAAATGACAGTCGGATTGATTTCATCTGGCGTTCTAAACAACAATGAAAAGGATAATAATGCGTTTGATATATTCAAAGGGGTATATACAACTGTTTCGGAAAGTCAGTTTGAATTGTCAATCTATCTAATAGATTCTTTGCGGCAAAAACAAAAAAGCTATGCTCAATACTGTAGGGAGCGAAATATCGGGGGGGCTATTTTACAAGGAATCCGTACAGATGATCCATATTATATGGAATTAATCGATACTAATATACCTTGTGTAGTTCTCGACATTATGACAGAAACAGACAATGGACTAATCGGGAGTGTCTCCATTAACAATGCCGAGGCTACCAGAGAGATTACCAGATATTTATTAGAGCGTAACCATCGAGATATTGTCATCATGGCAGGGACTCTTGAAACTTACGTAAATAAAGAGCGTATTAAAGGAGTGCAAGATGCCTTTAAAGAAATGAAGTTGGCATTTAATGATGAGAAAGTGCTATATGCGCAATTTTCAGAGGAAGAAGCTTATACTTTAGCGAAAAAATACTTGCAAACGAAACAACCCACTGCATTTCTTTGCTTTAGTGATCTAATGGCATTCGGTGTAATGAAAGCTATAAAAGAAGCAGGATTCAGAATTCCAGAAGATATTTCTGTTACTGGATTCGATGATTTAATGTTAAGCAGTTATACACAACCACAACTTACTACGGTTAGTCAGAACTTTTTTGATATCGGAAGGTTATCAGCTGTTCTATTGCAAGACTTAATTGAGAATAAATTGGATCTACAACATATTTATGCAGAACACCAGTTAATCGAACGGGGAAGTGTCAATACACTTGATAACAACTGATATAGAAAGGAAAGAAACAAATGATCCTATACCCACAGGCATTTATTTACGATCTTGATGGTGTTATTACCGATACAGCAGAATTTCATTTTTTAGCGTGGAAGAAGCTTGCAGATGAACTAGGCATATCGATTGATAAACAGTTTAATGAGCAACTCAAAGGAATAAGTCGTATGGAATCTTTAGAGCATATTCTAAAACTAAATTCTTCCTTATTAAAATTGACTAGTGAAGAAAAGGTAAGACTAGCAAACCAAAAAAATGAATACTATTTAGAGTTAGTGGAATCTATTAATTCATCGAATATTTTACCGGGAATTGAAACTCTATTGAGTAAAAATAAAGAACAAAATATTAAAATTGCGCTTGGCTCAGCAAGTAAAAATGCCCCTCAAGTATTAGATAAGCTAGGACTTACTAAATACTTCGACTATGTCGTAGATGCTTCGAAGGTTGAAAAAGGAAAACCGGATCCAGAGACTTTCACGACTGCTGCAGATTACCTCGGTATTCCTTATACCAAATGTATTGGTATTGAAGATGCTGCTGCAGGTATTGAGGCTATCAATAAAGCTGATATGTTTTCCGTAGGAGTTGGGGCTGTAGAACATTTATCTCATGCTGATTATTTAGTGGGAGATACTTCAGAATTGATTTTTGAGGAAATCGTAAAGCAATATATAGAGAAAAGTGTATTTCTATAAGATACATATGGAGGAGTGAAGGCTTCATGACCTGGAAATTGACTAAATCAGAGCTTGATAATCAAAACCTTTTGCTAAATGAAAGCCTTTTGTCTTTGGGTAATGGTTACTTAGGTGTAAGAGGTAACTTTGAGGAGGGCTATGAAGATACATACAATACGATTCGCGGTACATATATTAATGCTTTTCATGATGAAATAGAAATTAGTTATGGAGAGAAATTGTATGGATTTCCAGAGACTCAGCAAAAAATCTTGAATGTCATTGATGCACAAACCGTACAAATCTATTTTGATGAGGAACTTTTTTCTTTATATGAAGGGGAAGTACTTAACTTCGAAAGAAACTTGCATATGGATGCAGGTTATGCTGAACGAATTGTACACTGGAAATCTCCAAAAGGGAAAGAAGTTCATATTTCCTTCAGAAGGCTCATTTCTTTTGTTACAAGAGAACTATTTGCTTTAGAAGTAAAAATAGAGCTTTTAAGTAATGTGGAGCAGGTAAAGATTGTTTCGTCGGTAAATGGAGATGTCTCAAACTTTGTGGATAAAAATGATCCTCGAGTTGCTTCTGGTCATGCAAAACGTCAATCTGTGGAAGAAATTCGCAAGGATGACAATTATAGTATAATTAAAAATAGAACGTATGCAACAAAACTAGAAGTGGCATGTGTAACCACTTCCAGTATTGGATTAGAAGATTATGAATATAGGAGTAATACGTATGATACTAGTGTAGTAGAGACTTATATATGTGAGGGTAATAAAGCAATTCACTTTACAAAGTACAATGTTTACTCAGATACATTAAGACACGGGAAAGAAGTAATTGAAAAAGCAATTGCTATTCAGCAAAAGTTAAAAGTTGCTACCTTTGAAGAATTGTTAAAAGAACAAAAAAAATATCTAAATAAATTTTGGAGTAAATCTGATGTGATTATTAATGGAGATTCAAAACTTCAAGAAGGAATTCGATTTAATCTTTACCAACTCTTACAATCCGTCGGTAAAGATCCAGTAAGTAATATAGCTGCAAAAGGATTATCTGGTGAAGGGTATGAAGGACATTATTTTTGGGACACAGAAATCTATATGTTCCCTGTTTTTTTAATGACCAATCCGAGCATCGCAAAAAATTTATTAGTACACCGATACTCTATTTTAGATAGTGCTAGAAAAAGAGCAAAAGAGATGGGACATAGAAAGGGAGCATTATTCCCTTGGAGAACGATTACTGGTCCGGAAAGTTCGGCATTTTTTCCAGCAGGAACTGCACAATATCATATAAGTGCAGATATTGCGTATAGTTATATCCAATATTATTTAGTAACAAAAGATGAAGCATTTTTAAGAGATTATATGGCAGAGGTCCTTTTCGAAACCGCTCGTTTATGGATGGATACAGGTCATATGAAAAATGACCTTTTTAGAATCGATAGTGTAACTGGTCCAGATGAATACTCTTGTATTGTAAATAATAATTATTATACAAATGTCATGGCAAAACATAATTTACTTTGGGCTGCTAGAGTGTATAATCTTTTAAAAGAAAAAGATAAAAATTATTTAGAGCAATTATCGGAAAGGTTAAAACTATCACAATTAGAAGTGGACGAATGGAGCAATGCGGGAGAAAAGATGTATCTTCCATATGATGAGAAATACAAAATCAATGCACAAGACGATAGTTTTTTACAAAAGGATCGCTGGGATTTAGAAAATACGCCAAAAGAAAAATTTCCACTTTTGCTAAATTATCATCCATTAACACTTTATAGATACCAAGTTTGCAAACAAGCTGATACTGTCCTGGCACACTTCCTATTGGAAGATGAACAAGATCTTGACACGATAGAAAATTCCTTTAACTACTATGAAAAAATTACAACACATGATTCTTCGTTATCTTCCTGTGTATTTAGTGTGATGGCTTCCAAATTAGGATACAAAGAAAAGGCATATGAGTATTTTAGAGAAACTGCCCGTCTCGATTTGGAAAATACACATGGTAATACAAAAGATGGTCTTCATATGGCAAATATGGGTGGTACATGGCTAGCTATTGTTTTTGGATTTGCTGGTTTACGTGTAAAGGAAATTGGTCTTTCTTTAGCACCTTTTCTTCCAGATGATTGGGAGTCACTTGAGTTTCATTTGCAATATCAAGATAGATTAATAAAGGTAATTATTGAAAGAAATTCTGTAACCTATTTGCTAATGGAAGGAGAAGGATTGACCCTTTCTCACAAAGGAAATTTTATTTATCTAGAACCTGGAAAAGAAGTGAAGGTTTCATAATGTAATATATAAAGCCAAAACATTGGAGGAAATATAATGGCAGATTTACAATTAGTGAATATCAAAAAGGTATACGATAAAGACATTGTTACAGTACAAGATTTTAACTTAGAAATTAGAGACAAAGAGTTTTTAGTATTGGTCGGCCCATCTGGTTGTGGGAAATCTACTACGCTTAGAATGATTGCCGGTTTAGAAGAAATAACAGACGGAGACCTTTTTATAGGTGGCAAAAGAGTAAACGATATCGCTCCAAAAGATCGAGATATTGCAATGGTCTTCCAAAACTATGCACTATATCCTCATATGAATGTGTTTGATAATATGGCTTTTGGTTTAAAACTTCGCAAATTGAAAAAAGATGAAATAAAAAAACGTGTGCATAATGCAGCAAAAATTTTAGGTTTGGAAGATCTCTTAAATCGTAAACCAAAAGCTCTTTCTGGTGGTCAACGTCAGCGTGTGGCTTTAGGCCGTGCTATAGTTCGTGATGCAGAAGTATTCTTAATGGATGAACCACTATCAAATTTAGATGCAAAGTTACGTGTTCAAATGCGTGCGGAGATTCAAAAACTACACAGACGACTACAAACGACAACTATTTATGTTACACATGATCAAACGGAAGCGATGACAATGGCAACTCGTCTCGTTGTCATGAAAGATGGTATTATCCAGCAAGTAGGAGCTCCTAAGGAGGTTTACGACAAACCTAATAATGTTTTTGTTGGTGGATTTATTGGATCACCTTCCATGAATTTTCTAAAAGGCAAATTAGTAGAGAATTATTTTGTTATGGGAGATGTAAAAGTACTCGTTCCAGGAGGAAAGCTACAATCGCTTCGTGCTCAAGGATATATGGGGAAAGATCTCATTCTTGGAATACGTCCAGAAGATATTCATGATGAGCCATTATTCATTGATTCTTCTCCTAAAACAAAAATCAATGTGTCGATAGAAGTTGCTGAACTAATGGGAGCAGAAACTATTCTATATTCGAAAGTAAATGACCAAGACTTTGTTGCACGAGTGGATTCGCGTTTCAACGTTATAGCTGGTGAAACAGTCGACTTAGCATTTAATCTTAATAATGCACACTTTTTCGATTGTGAATCTGAATTACGTATTCAATAAGAATATTTACTGTTAAGTAATTTAAAGACTTTAGACACACGTATCATTACGATTGCGTCTAAAGTTTTTTTCTATTTATTAACTTCAAGATTGTTTTGATATAATATTCTTACAATAACGAAAGTTCAGGAGTTGATATTATGATTGACGTAGGACGAATGCATTTAGATAAAACAAAACGTACAATAGTTATTTCCGATATACATGCAAACTTAAAGCTATTTAAAGAACTTTTAGGAAAGTTGAATTACACGAAAGAGGATTATTTATTTATTAACGGTGATCTTTGCGAGAAAGGACCGAACAGCTTAGAGGTTGTCAAATATGTTAGGGATTTATCCGAACGATTTCAAAATGTGTATGTAACAAAAGGAAATTGTGATCTATTATACCGTTATGTGTTTAATGGGAGTGAGGGAATCATTCCATACATGAACAAACAACCTAATTCGGTTTTAAATGAAATGCTAACAATACATAGTAAAACACTTGATGATTTCAGTAATTTAACTGAATTAACTCATTTTTATCGTGAGCATTTTCATGATGAAATAGAATGGATTGAATCATTGCCAACTGCTTATGAAACAGATGATTTTATTGTCATCCACGCAGGTATTGAAAATATAGAAGATTGGTATCAAACAGAAGAAAGGTTTGCTTTATATACAGACTCCTTTTACGAAAAAGAACACCAAGCTGATAAAACAGTCATAGTAGGGCACTGGCCAGTAGTTAACTATCGAGCAAAACAGATAAGTTCACATAACCCGTTAATAGACTTAGATAAAAAGATTATTGCATTAGATGGTGGTAATCAAATTAAAAAGGACGGACAGTTAAATGCTCTAATTATTATTAACGATACGTTTTCATATACATATGTAGATGAGTTAACAGAAGAAATGATTGTACAAATAGATTACTCCGATTTAGCGAACAGAATGGGAACCGTTACTTATCCAAACTATGAATTGCGGATATTAAAGCGAGAGGAATACTTTACCCTTTGTGAAAATATGAAACTAGGAATAGATCAATGGATAAAAAATGAATATCTAGTAGATAATGATGATTTAACAAATTGCAGAACTGATCTCAGTACAACTTTTTTGTCTGTAAATCGAGACGAAAAAGTTTGGATCGTTGATAAGGATTGTGAAGGGTATATTCTTATTAAGCGGGCAAATGGAGAAGTAGGATGGATACCAAAAAACTGTTTGAATGTTTGACATGAAGAAAGTGTTTTGAAAGATCCATGGGATTACTGAATAATAAGGAAGGGGGAATAATTTGAGATTTTCAGAGATTCATCCATTTCTATACCATATTCGGATTAAGCAAAAGACCTTATTTCGTTATCTACAAAACATGAGAGATAGAAGAAAATTTGCAAAGAACCGCAGAAAGGATTCTTATCCTTTTACATGTAAAAAACACCAATCACTCTTAAGGAGGCGGTTAGGTGATAGCGATCCACAACTACAAGAAAATAAAATAGTGAATCTATCCATTGCAACGACTACAATAGATGGAATTATCATCCATCCTGGTGAGATTTTTTCGTTTTGGGAATTAGTAGGAAGAACAACAAAAGCAAAAGGATATATTGAAGGTATGCAACTCTCTCGGGGAGAAGTGAAAACTGGAGTCGGTGGAGGAATCTGTCAACTTGCAAACCTACTTTATTGGATGGTTTTACATACTCCATTAACTATTTTAGAAAGACATCATCACAGCTTTGACCCATTCCCTGATGAAGGAAGAGTCCTTCCCTTTGGAAGCGGAGCAAGTGTTTTTTTTAACTTTGTTGATTTACGATTTTTGAATAATACGAAGCAATCCTATCAGATTCGAGTTTGGTTGACTGACCAACATTTAAAAGGAGCAATATATTCGAATGAGCAAGTGCATTATACTTATCATATAGAAGAAAGGAATCATATGTTTTCTAAGAAGTATGAAAAGAATTATAGACAAAATGAAATTTGGAGAAAAACGATTGATAAAAAAACAGGTAACTGTATAAACGAAGCACTACTTATTAAAAACTATGCAGAGGTAAAATACGAAATCAGCCCTGTTAGAAACTAATCGTACGCTATTCTGAATTCTAGCTCAGAAAAAATAGATAAGCGAGAGAAAATCATAAATTACATGGTTTTTCTCTCTTTAATTTGTCTTTTTTTGATCTATCTACTCTAATAACACATAAAACTTCTGAATACCACATAAAGCCAATTGGGTACCACATAACCCGAATTGAGTAACACTTAAATTACTCCGGGTACCACATATCCTGAACTGAGCACCACATTAAACAGTAAAAGTGCTAGAAATAATTACATTAGAAGAAAATGTTATATTTTGTTAGAGAGGACGAGAATATTGAAACTTAGACAAATGACAGTTGCTTTCCTTGTAAATGAGGAACAAGAAGTTTTATTTCTTCAAAAAAAAATACAAGATACATTCTTTGCAGGATTTTTAGTTCCAATAGGTGGACATATGGAAGCCAATGAAATCAACGATCCTCAAAAGGCATGTATAAGAGAGATTGAAGAAGAGACTGGCTTAAAGAGAGAGTGTATAAATAATCTTGAGCTCCGATACATTGTACATAGAGTAAAAAATAATCAAGAAATCAGAATACAATATGTGTACTTTGGAACAATCTCAAAAAGTTCTAAGTTAATTGAAAGTGAAGAAGGTTCCTTAACATGGATAAAATATAAAGAAATTGTTAATCAGCATGTATCAGCCACTACCAATGAAATAGTTAAGCATTTCTATGATTTAGGTAAATCTACTGAAAAAGTATATGTAGGCTCGATGAATTCTTTAAATGGAAACCCTCAAATAAATTGGGGAGTTTTAGAGGATTGGGAAGCGCCTATATTTATTAAGTAGGCAACCTATTTCGGATTAAGTTAATAAATTGAATAGTTTTTCAAATTAAAAGTATATAGTGGTAGACTATAGATATTATTATAAAAAAGGGGAGTTAGAATGGCTAATATGAATTTATTGGGAGCAGGAAATTGGCTTGGTATACTTTCTACAATACTGATTGTATTATGCTTTTATTTCAGTCTTAGTTTCTTTCAACACTTAAAAACAGGTGAAGAACGTCTAATAAAACAGTCAAAATTTGCAGCAGTCTTTTGTCTTGCTATGAGTTTATTAATTCCAGCATTATACAGTCTTTTTATCTATAATCAGATGATGAAATAATAAAAGATTCAATCTAAGTTAAGTTTGTTACTTAAGAAGTTGCAAATCTAAAATCTATAACAAGTAAAAGGAAATGCTATCATGCAAAAATACAACCTTTTAGAAAGATTATTATTTCCTCCTACATATTTCAATAAAAAGAAGTTAAGCAGTAAACTAAAAGGAAAGACGATTCTCATAACGGGTGCGAGTTCTGGGATAGGAGAGAAAGTAGCTTATCTACTAGCAGATATCCATACTAATCTGATTTTAGTTGCCAGAAGAGAAGAAAAGCTTTCAATAATGAAAAGTGAAATAGAAAAAGAAGTTGCAAAAGTAAGTATTTTCAGGGCAGATCTTAGAAATAAGGAAGAGATGGAAGAGTTACTTGCATTTATTCATCGACTTCCTGATGGGTTGGATATTGTAGTTAGTAATGCGGGGATTTCAATCAATCGCTCTATTAATAATTCATTAGATCGATATCACGATTTTACTCGAACAATGGCTATCAATTATTTCGCTCCCGTACAACTGCTATTGTCAGTCATTCCTTTGTTAGAAAAAAATAAAGGACAAATTATCAGCATTTCTACAGTAAACGCTCTGTTAATACCAATTCCTTTTTGGGCTGCTTATCAGGCTTCCAAGTCAGCTTTTGATACTTGGTTTCGATCTGCTGCTCTAGAGTTAAATATGATGGGGATATCTACAACATCTATCTACTTACCATTAGTTAGAACCCCCATGATACTTCCTACAACAGCTTATCTAAAAATGCCTGCCATGTGCCCGAATCATGTTGCACAGATTGTATGTAAATCCATGTATACGAAGAGAAAAAAATATAGGCCATGGTGGTTGATTTTTGGCCAGTTGACTTCCATATTTTTTAGGGGCATTTTGGAAACTTACATTCCTAATGTTTTAAGAAAAAGGAGGGAAGGAAAGTGAGATTAGTAAAGCTTATAAAAGTTTTATATAAAATCAAATTATTTTCTCCTTTAGGATTATACTGGTTAATAGTTGGTATTTATAAATGTGGAATAAATATAATGCTGTTGTTATATATTGCCGAAAGGACCTACGGCAATAAAATCGCTCTTGTTTACGAAGAAGAAACAGTAAGCTATAAGCAATTACTGTTACAATCCGAAAAACTATCTTTTATTTTAAAAGAAAAATTCCAATTAAAATCAGGACAGAAAGTTGGCTTTTTGTGCAAAAACCATTCCTCACTAGTGAAATCAATTTTTGCTATCTCACGTCTTGGATCCGATATATATTTGCTTAATGCAGAAATGAGCAAAATGCAGTTTAATCAATTAGTAATTCAACATAATTTCTCATTAATTGTCTATGATTTTGAATTGAGTACTTTCATGGAAGAAACTCAATATATTAGAGAGAAAATCTTGAGCTATCATGATAACTTGCCGGCAATTAATAACTTACTTCATTCAAAAATTAATGTAAAATACAAACTTCAAAAGTCTTCAAAGAGTAAAATTGTGCTACTTACAGGTGGAACAACAGGAAAATCAAAGGAAGTCGTACATACACCATCACTATTCAATTTTTTAAATCCATTCTTAGCATTACTTACTCGATTAAATCTATTAAATTGTCATACTTCTTATATTGCTACTCCCATTTATCACGGTTATGGGATTGCTATTTTAATTTCCTTTATTGCATTAGGGAAAACAGTGATTTTAAATAAAGGATTTCATGCTGAAAAGGCTTGTAGCCTTATACGTGAGAATAATGTTGATATTGTTACAGTCGTACCATTAATGATACATAAAATGTTAAAAACCAATCCGGCAGATTTGAAATCTCTTGTTTGTATCGCTTCTGGGGGAGCAGAGCTGAATCCTAAACTTGTAGAGGAGGTTTTCAGTAAATTAGGGAATGTTTTGTACAATCTATACGGCACTTCAGAAGCTGGTTTGAATATAATTGCAACACCAAATGATTTGAAGTATTCGGTTTATTCGATCGGTAAAAAAATAGAAGGTGCTCGATTAATAATATTGGATAACAATAAGGTAAAGGTGACAGATGGAGAAATAGGCCAACTTTGCATTCAGAATAAATGGTCGATGACAAATAAGGGGAAATTGTGGATTGAAACCGGTGATTTAGGTTACCGAGATAATAATGGGTATTATTTTTTACGAGGGAGAACAGATGATATGATCGTTTCAGCTGGTGTTAATGTATACCCAATTGAAGTTGAACAGTTAATAATAAATCATCCATTAGTAGAAGATGTAGCAGTTATAGGAATTAGTGATGAAACGTTTGGGCAAAGATTACAAGCATTTGTACAACCAGTAGACGTTCATCTCTCCAAAGAGGAGCTCTTTGAATGGTTACGCCCTAGGGTAGCGCGGTTTCAATTACCTAAGGATATTGTATTTGTGGATCATATTCCGTATACACCAGTAGGAAAGATTGATAAGGGACAACTTAGACAAATAAAGGCAAAGGTAGCAATTCAAGATTACCGCTAAATTTAGAGCTAATAAAAGCCTGTTTTCCACCAGATGATATTGAAGTGGAATATATGCTTGCTTATTATAATGCACTAGATATCTGTCTACATTTTTTTGTTTGTGCAGAATAAGATAGTTGGAACATTTGTGATTTTAGTTGGAATTTTTGCAGGTTTAGTTGGAAAAGCTCCAAATTTGTGGGAAGGCAATTCAAAGAATGCAATTAGTTAACAGTTTTAGAGTTACACACGTTAATGGGGTGGAGGTGTCTATTAAATTTGAAAAAATGGCTTTCTGTTATATCATGTATTTTTATCATATCTATAATTTATTATCAAATGAATTATAAAACAATAGAAGAAGCAATAGAGGAATCAAACATCCCTATGGATGAAATTTTTTATACTACAGAAATGAAAGGAAATACTATTATCATATATGGGGATGATAATATTTTATCCGCTGGTCTAATCGAAAAAAACTTCTTTGGCTATCGTTGGTATGGTGGGGCTGGAAGTGAAGAATTCAATCGGAATGACTCGATATTAACTAAATCAATTACCAATTTGCTTCCTCGTAGATCATCATCATTAGATGATTACGTTACAATAGCAATGGGTGTTATTAATGATGATGAAATAGAAAAATTACTAGTTCAATATAAAAATGAAGAAAGTACTGATGCTACAATTCTGGATACCAAAAGAGGACGTATATGGTTTAGTTTCTCACAAACTCCTATTAACTATGATCCAGACGTGACAAGGATCTATAAGGATGGAACCAAAATATCTGGATGGTATTAATGATGATTCTTTAATGAAAAGTTCTGCATTTGCATCTGTACGATTTCGAATTATACATTTCTACATGAAAAAAGCGGCATGAATTCATCAAGTCATGCCGCTTTTTCAATGTTTATTATCCTAAATCTTGCCCTGTGATGATAATATAACAGATTAAAAATATATTCAAAATGATGATTAACACTGTACATATCCATGCTAATATTTTTACGAATAATCTATTTGCAAATTCACCCATTTTCCTTTTATCGCTAGTAAACAATACTAAAGGTACAACAGCAAATGGGAGGGCTAGACTTAATACGACCTGACTCCACAAAAGTAGTTCTCCTGTTCCTTTTGATCCAGCAATCCAAGTCACAATAAAAGCAGGGATAACTGCTAATAATCGTGTAATCAAGCGACGTAACCACGGTGAAATTCGTAAATTAATAAATCCTTCCATCACTATTTGACCACTCATCGTGCCAGTGATTGTAGCATTTTGTCCTGAAGCTAGTAAAGCAACCGCAAATAATGTACTTGCAATACCAACACCTAATGTTGGACTAAGTAATTCATAGGCAGCTTCAATTTCCGATACATTTAAGTTTGTTCCATAAAAGGCTGCTGCTCCAAGTATTAATATTGCAGAGTTGATAATGAAAGCAGTAGTTAAAGAAAATGTAGAATCAATGAGTGAAAATTTTAAAGCTTCTTTTTTCCCTTCGATTGTTCTTTTATATTTTCTTGTTTGAACAATGGAAGAATGCAAATATAAATTATGTGGCATTACTGTTGCTCCTAAAATACCAAGTGAAATAAAGAGCATTCCTGGGTTTGTTACAATTTCCATTTGCGGAACATACCCTCCAAATAATGCGGAAATCTCCGGTTTGGAAATAATCACTTCAAATGCAAATATAACAAAAATAGTAAACATTAATACGATGACAATAGATTCAATAATCCGAAAGCTTTTCTTTTGTAAATAAAGTAAGAGTAATACATCTAATGTTGTAATAGTGATTCCTAATAAAAGCGGAATTCCAAATAGTAAATTTAAAGCAATTGCCGAACCGATAACCTCTGCTAAATCGGTAGCAATAATAGCAAGTTCCGTCAAAATCCAAAGAAAAATGGCCGTTTTCTTTCCAGTTGCATCCCTTGTTGCTTGAGCAAGGTCTCTTCCAGTTACAATCCCTAGTTTTGCTGACAATGATTGTAATAGTATAGCAATTAAATTAGATAGTAAAATGACACTCAATAGGGTGTATCCAAATCGTGCACCACCTGCAATCGAAGTTGCCCAGTTTCCCGGATCAACATATCCTACAGCTACTAATGAACCTGGTCCAGCAAACGCCAGAAGCTTACGCCAAAATCCTCCTTTAGTCGGAACGTTAACTGAGCTATTTACCTCTTCCATACTTACATTAGAACTTTCTTTAAACCATCCATGGTCGTTGGACTTATTTTTGGGCTGAGAACTCATTATTTATCCCTCCTAAATTTCATTTATGTTAAAATGTTTCCCTAGACCAACTTTTAAGGTAATTTAATACTCTTTTTAGTATATGTAAATATATTAACACGGTATCTTGTCTTTGTAAAAGTTTTTTTCTCGAAGGAAACTTTTGTTGAAATAGAAACATTTCCAGTTAGCTTTAAATAAAGGAATAGAGCATGACAAATACATTTTATAAAAAGTTAAAAAATGTAATTGAGCAATTAATTGCAAGGTGAAAGCAACCAGTTTTACATTGACAGCAACCAACTCAGTGACGAAAGCAATCAATTTTATTGTGAAAGCAACCATTTCTTTATGTAAAGAGTTAACTTTATGTGAGATCGCGCAAATCAACGTTTGACAATCCTGTCCAACTAAAAATACAATGAGCATGTTGACTTAAATGAAGTAATGTCTTACATGGTTAAACTGAAAAAAGAATAATATGTAAAAAAATAGATGGACAGGCTGATAAATGCCTGTATTTTTTGTCCTCACTTTTATGAACAGAAATTAAGCAATTTAAGTTTACTTTTTATACCATGTAAATTTTCTCTTTAAGTGCTATAATGTTTTTATAGATGAATAGTCCTTCGGGGTCGGGTGAAATTCCCAATCGACGGTGATGAAGAAATTCTAAGCCCGTGAGCCTTTTATAGGCAGGATTTGGTGCGAATCCAAAGCCGACAGTATAGTCTGGATGGGAGAAGGATGTACGAGCAAGCTTATTTCCTTATGGAGTAAAATTACACTTCTAGAAGGTTTATTTGTTGATGCGTAAAACATAATTTTCCTAAGTCCCCGTAGAGATGTTTCTATGGGGTTTTATTTTTGAGTGAAAATTTCGCAATAGAAAAGAGGTGTACTCTATGTTCACTGGAATTGTAGAAGATTTAGGCAAAGTTAAATCGATGAAAAGTGGTCCAAATAGTATGCAGTTAACATTGGAATCCCCAAAAATTGTTGAAGATATCCACTTAGGCGATAGTATTGCGGTTAATGGTGTATGTTTAACAGTCATTTCTTTTTCGAATGAACTATTTACAGTGGATGTTATGCCAGAAACGGTAAAGTCTACAAGCATCCAATCTTTGCGAATTGGCCATGCTGTTAATTTGGAGCGAGCAATGCCAGCAAACGGTCGATTTGGCGGTCACTTTGTTTCCGGACATGTGGATGGAACTGGTGTCATTTTAAGAAAAAGAAAAGTCGAAAATGCCGTATACGTAGATATTGGCATTAGTGAAGAGCTAAGTAAATTCTGTATGCTAAAAGGTTCGGTTGCAGTAGATGGCATTAGTTTAACCATTTTCGATGTAAAGCCTAAGCAGCTGACAGTTTCCCTAATTCCACTTACATTTAGTGAAACACTTCTCGGTATTAAACGAGAGCATGATGTAGTGAACATTGAAAATGATTTACTTGGCAAGTACGTGATAAATCATTTGGAGCGAACGAAAGAAAGTTCGCCAATCACGATGGATTTTTTAAGACAAAATGGATTCTAACGAAAAGGCGGTACGTTACATATGTTCCATACAATTGAGGAAGCAGTAGAAGATTTAAAAAAAGGGAAAATCATAATCGTTGTAGATGATGAAAGTCGTGAAAATGAAGGAGATTTTCTAGTATTGGCAGATTATGCGACGCCCGAAAACATTAACTTTATGGCAACATATGGTCGTGGATTGATTTGCACACCTATAACCCAAAAGTTAGCAGATCGTCTTAATTTGAATCCAATGGTCCAACATAATACGGACAATCATCAAACAGCCTTTACTGTCAGTGTCGATTATAAAACGACGGAAACAGGCATTAGTGCATTTGAACGCTCCGAAACGATGTTGCAGCTGTTAAATGTAGAATCCGTTAGTTCAGATTTTCGCCGACCTGGTCATGTGTTCCCACTTGTAGCAAAAGAAAATGGTGTACTCGAGCGTCCAGGTCACACAGAGGCAGCTGTTGATTTTGCGAAACTTTGTGGTATGCAGCCTGCAGGTGTTATTTGCGAAATTATGAGTGTAGACGGTTCAATGGCGAGAGTTCCTGAATTACATACTATTGCCGAAACACATGGTTTAAAGTTTGTGACGATCGAAGCATTAGTGAAATATCGAAATGAACAAGAACAAGTAGTTTGATAAAAAAATTTAAAATGAACTAATAGGAGAGATAAAGAATGGGAAAAGTATTTGAAGCGAATTTAATAGGAACAGATTTAAAAATTGGTGTAGTTGTTGGTAGATTTAATGAATTTATTAATGGGAAATTATTGGATGGTGCATTGGATGGATTGAAGCGTCATGGCGTTGCCGAGGAAAATGTAGATGTTGCATGGGTGCCCGGTGCATTTGAAGTACCTTTCATCGCAAAAAAAATGGCAGAAACGAAAAAATATGATGCGATTATCGGTTTAGGTACAGTTATTCGCGGTTCTACTACACATTACGATTATGTTTGTAACGAAACAGCTAAAGGCGTTGCAAGTGTTGGCTTAACAACAGGTGTACCAGTTATGTTCGGTATTGTAACTACAGAAACAATTGAACAAGCGATTGAACGTGCCGGTACAAAAGTCGGAAATAAAGGCTATGATGCTGCGGTGTCCGCAATTGAAATGGCGAATTTGAATCGTTTATTTTAAGTGATTTAGCAATTTAATATACATCTAAGGACAGGCTGAAATGAGTCTGTCCTTTTTGTAATCATTGATTATATACGTAACGTATTATTAAAAATGATACGATATGTTTTATAGTGTAGAGAAGTAATAAAAAGGAGAAAATATAATGGACAACACGAAGAAATTCAACGGTAAAGCTGCTATTTATGCAAAGGCAAGACCTAGCTATGCGCCTGAATTGATTAACCATTTATCATACATTGGGATAGCGAAGGACTCCTTTGTCGCTGATATAGGTTCGGGAACAGGGATTTTTTCAAAGACATTACTTGAAATGGGATGTAATGTGTACGGCGTTGAACCAAGTGAAGATATGCGAAGTGAATCTAAAGAAAATTTAGGACAATTCGCAACATTTTATCCAGTGAATGGAACTGCGGAACATACTACTCTTCAGGCAAAAAGTGTAGATTTTATTACTGTTGCACAGGCGTTTCACTGGTTTGATACAGTTAGATTCAAAATGGAGTGTAGCCGTATTCTTCATGACAAAGGAAAGGTTATTTTAGTATGGAATTCCCGTGTGATGGACAGTCCGTTAGTACAAGAGAATGAACAAATCTTTAGAAGGTTTTGCCCGGATTTTAAAGGTTTCAGTGGAGGAATTGGATATATGGATGAAAAAATCAAAACGTTTTTTTGTAATTTTGATGTACATCGTTTTCAAAATGATTTGCAATTTAATAAATCAAAATTTATCGAAAGAAACCTGTCAGCATCCTATTCACTGAAAGAAAATGACGTGGAATATGATAGTTATATAAAGCAGCTGAATAATTTGTTCGACAAATATGCCATAGACGGTATGCTTATTGTCCCAAATGAAACAATCGCATACATTGGGCAGATATAAAGAGAATTATGGGGGAGTTATAAAATAACAGATGAAGAAACCCATGAAGGAATGAATCTACTTCGTAGCATAAAACACGAACAATATTAATGTGAAATGTGAGAATATGTATAATATACTCTTCATAAATCAGCATAAATTTCGCGGGTTGAGCGATGAGCCATCACCGCCGCTAAGTACAACTTTATTTAGATTTCAATAATTATTTCGAGATGGTAGGAATAATTAGATTTTATAATAAACTGCCTCATTCGCAGGAAATATCCAAAAATTCTCTTTTTTTATAGTTCACTATGTTATGATAATTTCATCATAATTTTCTGATAGTGAGGCGATTTTTTGTGAAGGGCTTTTTGAAATGGATGCTTCAATTAGTTGTTGCATTCGTAGGTATACTACTAATTAGTGGACTACCTATACTGATTACTGGTTTTCAACAAGGAGAATTTTTGTGGAAAGAATACGGACAACAATTACTTGTTCTATTTCCACTTTCCAATTTTATGGACCAATATTATGGTTCACATATCGGAGACTACATTAGCTATTCTTTAGAAGTATTGTTTTTAGCACTGATTTCCGCTGTATTTTTAGCACTTCTATTTACAATTATTACGATGTTGTTTAAAGAGCGGGCAAGACAGCGAATAAAAACACTCTTTTTCTTTTTGGAGTCCTTTCCTGACATTTTAGTCATTTTGCTTGTTCAATTAACAGTTATCATGATTCATAAGCAAACGGGTGTTTTTGTTTCGAAGATTGCTGTGACTGGTGGAGAAAGGATCTATATGTTACCTGTTTTTTGTTTGATGATTTTACCAATGATTCAACTATATCGTTTAAGTATGCTCACATTTGAAGCAGAGGAACGAAAAATGTATGTTGAGCTTACCAAGTCTCTTGGGTTTAGTAAGTTGATTATTTTAATTATACATATTTTTAGAAACGCAGTTATTAGTATATTTTTTCAATCGAAAAAAACGATGTGGTTTATGCTTTCCAACTTATTCATATTAGAACGAATGTTTAACATGCCAGGTATTATGTATCACTTGAGTGAACACTTGTCAGGGGAATTGTTTTTAATTACTGTTTGCAGCTTTTTCTTACCAGTATTCTTCATATATAGCTTTGGTGAGTGGTACTTCTTACGTCGTTTAAATCGGGGAGGTGCTTTGGAATGAAATCTGTTTGGAAGCAACCGTACTTTGTTCTTGGATTTAGTGTGCTTACATTTTTTTTAGTTGGTAGTTTTGTATTTGAATGGATTTTTGGACCGGACCCGAAACAAACGTATTTTATCTATGAAAATGGTAGGCTGGTGGCAGCTGCTCCGCTATCCCCTAGTTTGATGCATCCTTTTGGGACCGACCAGTTTGGATTTGATATGCTTGCGAAAATTATGCTTGGTGCAAAATATACAATTATAGCAGCGATGGGTGTGGCTGCCGTACGTATGCTTATTGCTGTACCTATTGGATTTGCAATCGGTACATATTGGCAAAAGAAACGTTCATTGGTTAATAGTTTCATTGATCCACTTCATTATGTCCCTATGACAATTTTCTCTTATTTGATATTGTACCCCGTCCTATGGGAGCCAATGGAGGGGTTTTCTACTACTGTGTGGGAGCGTATTGTTATTCAAGTTGTGTTAATGGCCATTATTACAGTGCCAATTGTTGCGTCGTTAATTGGCAATGAAGCGAATTTACTGTATCACGAGGAGTATATTTTGGCTTCAAGAACACTTGGTGCTAGTCGACTTCGAATTATTACGCGACATCTGTACCCTATGATGCGTGAGAAGTTATTTGTTTTATATGGTCAGCAACTTGTAGAAACATTAGTTGTTTTCACTCATTTAGGCCTTCTTAAATTATTTATCGGAGGAACGAAAGTGAGCTATGATCCAATGTTTGGAGATCCACCGAAATCGATTGCATATGAATGGGCTGGACTTTTTGGTTCATCGTTTCGTTATTTGTTGGGTGTTCCGTGGCTTCCGCTTGCTCCTGCCATTTGTTTCGCACTTGTCATTTTAGCAGTTGCTGCAATGATCGAAGGCTATACGAGAGCTGTGAATGGCCAAGTCAAAATCCTCAAACGAAAGAAAGTTGCTTTTGTGTCGGATGAGACACTCAAATGGAATAAGCAGCAGTTAAAAGAAAAATTGCAGCTTTTGCTTCAAAATGAAAAAGAAAATACTCCAAAACTGTAGTCCTCTGGCTGCAGTTTTTTCTCTCGGGAGGGATTAGGGATGAAAATTAATCAAAGAGAATTTAGTGTTAACGGGATTAGCTACATAGTAAGACATGCAATTAATAAAGATGCGAAGGTTTTGTCCGAAATCAGATTACAGATTGACGGAGAGTCTCAAAACTTAGATAGAGAAAAAGGTGAAGCATATATTGACACAGCTGGTTTTGAGAAATTAATAAAAGCGGATACGGAAAATAAAAAGAATCTTTTTCTAGTTGTCGTCATTAATGATAAAATTGTCGGATTTTCAAGGTGTGAAGGAAATTTTTTGAAACGTTACGCCCATAAAGTAGAATTTGGGGTCTGTGTATTAAAGGACTATTGGGGTTTCGGTATTGGAACAAACCTTTTAAAAGAATCTATTGCTTGGGCTGATTTGAACGGAATAAAGAAAATAACTTTAAATGTTTTAGAAACAAATGACAAAGCGATAAATCTTTATAAAAAGTATGGTTTTAAAACGGAAGGCATTTTAGAAAAAGACAAAATCCTTTCAGACGGTCAATATTACAACACCGTTGTTATGGGAAGATTTAATGAATAAGACATCAAAATAAATTTTTTCATACATACGCAACGATATCAAGTATATAAAGGGTTTATCCGCACCTATAAGCACCTAATGCGGACTAGCAAAACAAAGGAGTTTCTAGTGAGACTGTAGAATAGTAAAAATATTAATCTATAAAGGAGAATACAAATGTACAAATTGCTAGAGAAAAACGAATACGCACCGTATTATTCAACATATGTAGAGTTAGTATCTGATGGGGATTTCATACAAACTTTAGTTCAACAGATGGAAGAAACAATTGCATTACTACAGGACATTTCTGATCATCAAGCTCATTTCCGCTATGCACCTGAGAAATGGACCTTAAAAGAAGTGATTGGGCATATAGCAGACACTGAGCGAATCATGAGCTTTAGGCTGGTTTCCATAGCTCGGGGCGAAACAGTTGCTCTTCCTGGTTATAATGATAATGAATACGTACAAAATGCATCTTTTAATAAACAGGCTGTAGAGGACCTTCTTCAAAATTTATATATTGTTCGCCAGTCGACTATTCATTTAATTAAGAGCCTATCAAGCGAAGATTTACTTCGTCGGGGAACTGCAAACAATTCTGAAGTGACTGTCCGTGCACTTATCGTTATTATAGCTGGTCATGAACTGCATCATCGCAACATAATTAGAGATCGATATATTTCTTCTGAAGACTACCCAAAAAGCTAATTTTAAGCTATCTAAGGAATATTTAGAACTAAAAAAATGGTGAGTGAACCTAATAGACCATTGTTAGAGTGTGTTTTGACTATTCTAGTCAAAACGCATTCTTTTTTTGTTCCGGGTGTACTTAAAACTATTTATTACCATTGAATAAGAACGAATGTTTGTCATATACTATTAAGAACAAATGTTCCTTTTATGGGAGTGGATAGTATGTACGAAGGGTTAGAAAATCGAAAAATTATATGCATTGATATGCGAAGCTTTTTCGCAAGTTGCGCGGCAGCCGATGCTGGGTTGGATGTGATGACAACACCTATTGCTGTGATTGGTAATTTGGAGCAAAAGGGAAGCATTGTGCTTGCTGCTTCGCCAAGAATGAAAAAAGAATTTGGTGTAAAAACAGGAACTAGGCTATTCGAAATTCCAGATCATCCATCTATTCATCTAATCGAGCCGAAGATGGAGTTTTTTGTTCGAGTTTCTGTAGAAATCGTCCGTTATTTAAATCAGTTTGTTCCGAATGAAGCGATTCATGTGTACAGCGTAGACGAATGCTTTGCAGATTTAGGAGGAACCGAAAAACTTTGGGGACCAGTAGAGAATACAATTAAGCGCATACAAGATGGGATGTATAGTCAATTTCAATTGCCATGTGCGGTTGGGATGGGACCAAATATGCTTATGGCGAAGCTTGCGTTAGACTTAGATGCGAAAAAAACAGGTTTTGCAAAATGGACTTACGAGGATGTACCGAAAAAATTATGGCCGGTCTCACCATTAAATAAACTATGGGGAATTGGCTCTCGTTTAGAAAAAACGTTAAATAATATGGGCATTTTCACTGTAGGTCAGTTAGCGCAAACTTCTTTAGAAATATTAGAGAGTAAATTTGGTGTAATGGGAAATCAGCTATATTATCATGCTTGGGGAGTTGATTTATCCGAACTTGGTGCACCTCTAGTAGAAGGACAAATTAGTTATGGAAAAGGGCAAGTACTATTTCGTGATTACCGAACGAAAAAAGAAGTGATGGCGGTTATTTTGGAGATGTGTGAAGATGTGGCAAGACGCGCAAGAGAAGCAAATATGGCTGGAAGAACGATACATCTCGCAGTCGGATACAGCAAAGATGCTTTTGGAGGGGGATTTAACCGTTCTCGCTCCATAGAAGAATCGACAAATGCAACGATGAAAGTATATAAAGTATGCGAACAAATCTTTGACGATTTTTATGATCATCGTCCAGTTCGGAGACTATCGATTTCTTTAACGAATTTAGAACCGGAGCACTCGATGCAACTAAGCTTATTTGAAGAGGACAAATGGAAAATACGAAAACTGGGAAAAACCATGGATGACTTGCGAAGTAAATATGGTTCCACCGCAATTTTGCGAGCAGTGTCCTATACTGAAGCGGGAACCGCTAGAAAACGAGCTGGATTACTTGGAGGACATAAAAAGTAGAAAATTAAAGGGAAATTCAAAAATTTATCGAAATAAATAAAAAGAAGGATAGATGATCAAGGAGTTATGAAACGAGGATAATTCTATGAGCTATAAAAACACTTTAATTTTAATTTCTGAAGATTCACCAGTTACTTCCGCAGTTATACCAATGTCTAAAAATGAAAAACCTACAATTGCTTATATTGAATACGATTTAATCTACAACAATCCGTACAAATACACACAAGAAGATGTGCAATTTAAAACTTACCTGATCAAGAATCAGATTAAATCCAATCAGTTAGAAGAGCTACGAGAACAATTTTTTGCAACACCTAAAGCATGTTTCAGAGCTTCATCATTAGTGAAAAAGTATGGGTGGGGAATCCACTATGATGAAGAAGGGAAAGTAGCAATTTATGATGCTAATAGCGATATGTATAAGCAATTTCTACAGTTAGGTACGATTACAGTTTTAAAAGGAATGCGTTCTAAAAGAAAATAATAAAGGTGGAGTTAATTTGGAACAAACAATTTTTCAACATATGGAAACAGTACGAGGAATAACAAAGGAATTCATCCAACAGATACCAGAAGAGATAGCAGATATAGTTCCAGAAGGCTTTAATAATAGTATTCGTTGGAATTTCGGTCATATTGCATTTATACAGGAAAGACTCGTATTTGCAGTATTAGGTGAAGAGTTAGGTGTACCAAGCAACTATGAAGAACTATTTAGCGCTGGAACGAAACCAGCTGATTGGAAAGTAACACCGCCATCACTAGCAGATATTCTTTTTGTATTAACCGAACAAACAACAAGAATAAGAGAAGCTATTCAAGGAAATATAAACAAGACATTGCCAGCACCATTTACAAATAGATTAGGCATCACATTTCATACTAGAGGGGAAACATTTCTCTTTAGCTTTTATCACGAAGCTATGCATATGGAAGTGATCAAAAGAATATATCGAGCTATAACAGTGGAATGAAGGGATATTTCTTCAAAAACTTCGTATAAGATCCAGAAATTCTGTGAAATAAAGGGTGAGAAATGTGGTGTGGCTAGCAATTGTCATTTACTGTTTGTTAGTGAGTAGTGTTTTTGTTCTACCGGCATTGGTGAAAAAGAAGTTTAATCTACCAAAGAATATGAAACATGTTAAGTTCAATAAAAAAGAAGCTTTTACTATCATATTAATTGGCGTTATATTTGCTATTGGAAGCGTCATGGCAAATATAACCATTTTAAAGGATGATATCTATCGCACTCTAAATCCTATTCCTCTTTATTTATGGTTATCGTTATTTTTTCTAGTTATATATAGTTACAGAGGATATTTAATAAAAAAATCAACTGATGACTCTAAGGAATATTATATTTATTTTACGTGGGCAGGTTGGATGCCAATAGTATCAATAACTGCTCATTTTACTACAAAGTATTTATTATACTAGTTCTACTTTATAAAGGGGCAAATAAATTGAAAAAAGCAATAACAATAGGCTTACTTTTTGTTTCTATTTTACTTACAGGATGTAATGCGAACAAATTAAGCAGTGCTGAATTCACTAACACTACACCAGCTGTAATTAAAATAGACAACTTAACCTATCAAATGACCGATGAAGTTTTATCTACTAACGAAGTGGAAGAACAAATAGGTAAAATTACTCGAATTCACGAAATTGTCTCCTATTCGGAAGACCAAAACCCATATAAAAATACGAGTAAAATATTCAAAATAAAGAATATAAATGTAGAAGAGGCAATAGCAATTCAAGTTAATAACAGTCTATTTAAAGCAAATATAAACTAAAAACAGTTTTAATACTTGAATGGATGCTAATTTCGAGTAGAAAAGGGGACTTTTAAATGGAACAAACAATTTTTCAACATATGGAAACAGTACGAGGAATAACGGAGCAATCTATCCTAAAGACATCAGAAGAGATTGCGGATATAGTACCCAAAGGTTTTAATAACAGTATTCGATGGAATTATGGCCACATTGCATATATTCAGGAATACCTGGTTTATGGAGTATTAGATCAAAAGATAAATCTCCCAGTAGAATATAGAGAATTTTTTAGAGCGGGAACTAAGCCAACTGATTGGAAAGAAACACCTCCATCATTAGCCGACATTTATTCCGTTTTATCTGAACAAAAAATAAGAATTCAACAATCCCTTCAAGGAAATTTACATAAAAAACTACCAAAGCCATTTACGAATCATTTTGGCATCACATTTCACACACTTGGAGAAACATTTCTCTTTAGTTTTTACCATGAAGCACTCCATCTGGAAACGATTAATAGAATATATCAATCTGTGGTGGCGAAATAAAATGAGTTTCTTATAACATAATAAATAGTAAAGAGATCAAACGTATGCATACTTTTGGTCTCTTTTATATTCAAATTTTCCTAATTAAAGAAGGATTTAACAATCTTGAAGAAGAATATTATGTGAGTAGGTACTTGAATGAAAAGGAAGTAGTAAAAGACAAACACGAAGAGGGGACCGATAAAAGAAATGAAGAAAACTTTTAGAAAGAAATTAAAAGCATTTATACCATATTTTTTCGTTATAATAGCCTTCTGCTGTTTGTCGTACCTCCTTGTATACCAAGCTTCTTTTTTACCAAATGGTTATGAGATTATGTCTGGACAAAAAAATGAGTTAACCATTACATCTTTTAGTTTAATAGGAAAAGAAAAAACGATTCAAACAATAGAATTCTCGAAACAAGACGAATGGAAATTGGAAGAGATTGAGGGTGCAGTAAAGAGGCAGAAGGACGCTTTACTGCTACTTTATACAGCACTTGGCGTATCCTTTACTCTAATTATTATGCGTGTACGAACTGGAATGCACGTTAGGAAGGCAATCTCCCAAAGTAACCTTATCTTTGCGATATTAATTCCGCTCGTTCCATTAGTAAGTGCGTGGCATAGAATTCAAAGCTTAATTGTTTGATAAACGAGGAGAGCGTCCAATCAGTGATACATAAAATCAAAAAAGAAGGTTTTCCAAAAGCAATGCGTTCCTACAGTGTGAAAATGAGCGAGGAATTTAAAGTAACAAATGGAGGGGAAATAAATTGAAAAGAATACTCACATTCTTATTTCCACTATTTCTTTTAACAGCTTGTACGGATATCACGCATAACGATTATAAATTTACCGGAGAAAGTGAACATTGGAAAGCGGAATATTCCTATAAGGGAACAGAAGCACGGGGAGTAGATAACGGCATCGGGACCTATTCAAATGAGGATAGTTATAAATTTACATTAACATATAAAGGATCTTTAGAAGAGTTATCTTCCATGCGAAAATTGGAATATTCCTATAGTACACTTCACAGTAATGGAAAAAGAACAGAGGAATTCATTGAACCCACTACAACGATAATATTTTCTTCTTCAGGGGGTTCAAAAAACGGGGCGAAAGTAAATGAAGATGAAGTGATACTAGTAAAAGTAAAATGGGATGATGTGGAAGAATCGATTTTACTGGACAATAAAAAGTTGACTACTAAATAAATCTGTTTAATTCGCATGTCAAGTTCTAACACAATTCTAAATTCAATTAGAACCTAGTACTTAAAATTCAATTATAAATGTACCTCCTTCCTTGTTGATGAAGGAAGTTGGATAGCGAGTTCACTTTCGTAGTTGAACTCGTTTTTTATTGAGCAAAAATAAAATGAACGATTTATCATTTCGAACTGTCTAATAGATAGCGAGGGGGGTGGAAGTATGGATTTGGAAAAACGAGCAATTGCTGGTGAAGAACAGGCGTTACTGGAGCTATTGAAGCGACATGAAGATACGCTCTATAGGACAGCGTATTCGTACTTGAAAAATGAGCATGATGCTATAGAAGCGGTACAAGAGCTGACGTATCGAGTTTTAAAAAAAGTTCATAGCGTCAAAGAGCCCGCATACATAGCAACATGGCTTGTTCGAATTATCATTAATATTTGTTTAGATGTGAAAAAGAAGCAAGAGAAATTTATCTATACTCATGATGTGGAAATTGCATCGACAGATCAGCAACCATTCGAAATGGCAGATATCATTGAAAGTTTGCCAGCAGAACAACAAGAACTGATTTATTTAAAATACTTCCAGGATATGAAGAACGCAGACATTGCACAGTTGAAGCAAATTCCTGAAGGTACTGTGAAATCGAGGTTACACACGACGTTAAAAAGATTACGCCTACTCATTGGAAAGGAGGGACTGTAAATGACAAACTTGAACGAGCAGGATTGGCAGAAGCTAAAGGAGGAACTAGAAGCTATTGAAATCCCTAAAGAAGCGTTACATCATGCACGTACAAAGGCTGTGCATCAGCACCGGCTGCACAAGAGGAGAAAACGCCGTCTGTATTCAGTTGCCAGTGTAGCTGCTATCTTACTGTTGTTATTTGTAACTTCCATTCGTGTATCTCCTGTATTTGCACAAGCTATGGCCAAAATCCCTGGGTTTGTTTCAATCGTGCACATGATTGCTACTTATGATAAAGGAATCAGTGACATTGTTGAAAATAATTACTATGAGGAACTCGGAATTATAGTAAAGCAGGGCGACTATACCTTGACTTTACAGGGAGTGGTGGCTGATTATTCGGGTATGACTATATTCTATAAGCTTGAATCCCCCTTTGATCATTCCAAATGGAGTATAACTTCTTTAGAGGTGTCTCAACAAGGCATTCCATTTGGTGTCGTAGATTCCTACATGGCACGTCCAGGTGAAGGGAATGTAATTGAAGACAATGTTGAAATTAGGTCTGCCGATGATTTATCTTATGAGAATATGACATTTGAATTTAATTTACACTTGAGTGATGCAACAGAAACAGAGACAAAGTTCTCTGTGCCATTCACACTCACCAACCCTATTGAACAACCAAAAGTATATGAATTGAACCAAGACGTTGTAGTAGATGGTCAAACAATTGATATTAAACATTTGAAAATATCGCCGTTACGTGCAGAAATCCGACTAGCTGCTGACGAACAAAACACGATGCAATTACTAAAATTTATATCAGTCCGGTTGATGGATGAGAATGGCGAAGATTGGGCTCAACCAAGAAATATCTCAGGGGGCATCCACAATTTGTCTGACGGTGAAGTGAGCCTGTTTTTACAAAGCAATTACTTCCGACAGCCGAAAAAATTAACGTTAGTGTTGGAGAGGATTCAAGCAGTTCCAAAAGGCTCCGACTATATCGAGGTAGATTTCGAGCAAAAGAAAGTGCTGTATGTACCGAGTGAACTGGATATTGAAGTTCAAGTACCATCACGCAATAGATTGGAAGTCACTTATCCATCTGGCGGTTGGCAACTATTTTCTGGAATGGTGGATCAAGAAGGAAATGATTTTACTCGTAATTTAATCGAAACGAACTTAACTCATTTTAGCAGAGAAGAACCTTATATCACACAAGCCTTTATATTTAATCCTAATAATGGAGTGAATCCAATTCGTTTCAATATTAATAGCTATCCGATGTATTTGGAGGGCAAGGTGGAAATTGATATTCCACTTAATTAATAGGCTTTAACCTTAAAAAATTGTAATTAAAACATACAATCAACGCCACCGTCGTGAGCAAGTAAGTCCTCATAGCGGTGGCGTTGATTATTGATCAATGGGAAAGAGAAGGTAGATTAATTGAAGTAGTGAGGAAAAATAGTAAAGCAAAACTGTATGGGGTAGAACATCCATCAAATAATCGAAAGTGAAACCTATATTCTATAGTTCCCTCGCTAACTTCAAGCAATTGAAAGTATTCCTTACATGCAACACGTGCAACATTATTAATTTATTATTTTCTTTAGGATAATACTTGAACTTATTAGTTACTTGTTCATTAACAAGAGTTATATAAGTTAGCTATTCAATCGTTATTTAGGGTAGTAGGAAAACCCAGGATATTTGACGACTGGATATTTCACTTTGTGTAGCGCATCCAATAATTCTGGTCCAACATGCAAATTAGTTCTATTCAGATCGCTAGGGGTAAGCGCCATCCATTGGTTTAAAGACACATCAACAAATCGATCGCTTTTGAACATTTCTAAAAACCATAAAGTTTGATCCCCTGTATTCTGAATATAGTGTCCGTTTGCAAATGGGACATATCCAACATCTCCAGCTCGATAATCAAATGTACGGGCGGTACCATTACCAGCAAATACTGTCATACGTCCTTGCCCTGAAAGATAATATTGCCACTCATCGTTATTCGGATGCCAATGTAGTTCTCTCATGGCGCCAGGTTCAATCTCAACAAGCGCTGCTGCGATATTTTTAGATATTGGGAAATTAGAAGAGTCTACGATTCGAACGCTTCCACCAGGGGTTTTAATTGGTTTTTGTGCAAGCAACTGATGCTTAAAACTGTGGGGAATGGTTCCGTAAGGGGACTGAACCTCCTCAGTTTCGAGCGAACCAGGAACCTTATCTTGATAGATATAGACCTGCTTTGAAGGAATGTGGTCAAAAGCACTAATTGGTACTCCAAAATTGGCAGACAGCACATCTTTGGGAGCATGTGCAAACAAATCAGAAATGGATAAGGTGTTCAGATCGGAAAAAGAACCGTCATCGAAGACTAGCAGGAATTCGCAGTGTTCCAATCCTTGAATGGAATGTGGAAGTCCAGGAGGAAAATACCATAGATCGCCTGGACCTACGTCGGCAATAAAGTTCCGTCCCTCTGCGTCGATTGCCGTGATTCGTGCCCGACCTAATATCATATAGGACCATTCCGCTTGTTGATGCCAATGCAGTTCCCGAACTCCACCGGGTGTCAGACTCATATTTACACCTGCAAGTGTGGTCGCTATAGGAAGCTCCCTAACGGTGATTTCCCTTGACCATCCTCCTATATTTAATTTCATGGCAGTATCTGAGAACGAAAATTTCATATTAGGGAGCAAGCCAGCATCCGTTTTTGGTGGAACAAGCAAATCAGGGTTTTCAAGATCCCGCATAATATCCCGAGGGCCGGTATCATAACCTCCAGTACCGTCATTGCGTATAGGCTGTGGCACATTTTCGTACATACCATAATTTTGTTCCGGGTTTTCCATTTCATAAGCTCCTCTCATTGGAAGTCATTCATTGCATAATCTGATATATGATGCCTCACCTACGTAAATCACCAAACAAAGGCTTTTTATTCAGATAAGGTATTTTGTATAAATGAGCTTTTTCGACAAATATATGATTAAAACATATGAAAAATGAAGTTGAAAAATCTGGTATGGTAAAATTACTAATAATGAGGAATAGAAACTGTTGGAAAGTTAGTGGGATGATAGAAAGAATAACTGGAGGTAATAAAGAATGAAATTTAACTCATATCTAATTCAATTAGCAATAATTATTATTATAATATTTGGTGGAATTTTTACTCTTCGATATTTTAGAACAGGCGAACTTTTGCTAGACCAAATTATAGGATTTGTCTTAGGTGTAGTTCTACTACTAGCAGCAATAGTTTGGAGAAAAAACAACAAATAATCTAATTACTAAAAATTGCGGCAATTTTAGCGTTGTCAAATACTTTTCAAAAAATATAAACCGTCCTAAGCCACCAAGCTTAGGACAGTTTACTATGTAACTTGCTGATCGCATTTGAAGCGATACATTTTATTACAATGATTGATTAGTGTTGATGCACTAGTCGCTCTTTTTAATATTATCATTTTCTATCAAAGAAGAATTTTTCAATAAGAACCCCTTTAGCAGAACTTACTTTTTAATTCCTTTTATTCAGCCAATTCTTTTGATATATCTTCTCTGAATGAATACAAGCATCACCTTATCGAAAATAGTAGCTATCATAATTCCTACTGCATATCGAATCAGATCCACCGTAAGAAATCCTTTGCCTAAAACCAATGCTCCGAGCAAAGTACCACGAATTTGATTGATCCACTCTGCTTGATAAAGCTGACTGAATTCAATGCCAAAGCTGAACGAGAAACTAAGCCAGATGGCTGTCACCAAGCTTTTACGAATAAGAATGAAACGAAACCCAAAATAGACCATCATGGCCCACATCACATCACCAGCATTCAGAGCAACAAATAAAAGAAGAGAATGGCTGTATTTTCTGGAGGATAGTCCTAATAAAATGGTGATAACAACCGCAATTATATAAACTATCCTCATCTTACGGTAACACTGTTTGCTATGTTCCTTTTTAGTAGTCATTTTAATCACTCTTTGACATGTATTGGCACTCATTAATTTTGAATATACAAGTAGTGAATGACAGAAGCAAGCAATATTTGTTATCAATCACTTATTGTGTGTTGATGGCACCATGACATTAAGATTACTAATATATGAAAGTGTCCAACTATAAAAGAAAGCTCCTTGCATCTCGCAAAGAGCTTTTCTAAATTATGTTTAGAATTAATTTAATCATTGTCACTATATATGTTTATACATTAGATTAGCTATGTTTTGTTTGAAAATGAATCATGAAATCGCTAAGTGCTCGGCAAGCTTCTAATGGGACTGCGTTATAAGTAGATGCTCGGCAACCGCCAACAGAGCGATGTCCATCTAATCCAACAAAACCAGCTTCTTTTGCTTCTGATAAAAATTGTTTTTCTAAAGCTTCATCAGATAGGCGGAATGTGATATTCATGAGTGAACGGCTTTCCGGAGTTGCATGTCCTGTGTAAAAACCATTGCTATTATCAATAGCATCATAAATCACTTTTGCTTTTACCTCATTGTTTTTGGCAATTGCTTCTAGTCCACCTTTTTCCTCAACCCAATTGAGTACTTCTCCCAGCATATAAATACCAAAAGTAGGGGGAGTGTTATATAGGGAATTGCTATCAGCATGTGTACTGTATTTTAAAATAGTTGGTATTTCCGTGTTTGCTTTTTCAAGTAAATCTTTTCGAACAATAACAACTGTCACACCAGATGGTCCAAGGTTTTTCTGCGCACCAGCATAGATCATGCCAAATTTACTTATATCAACTGGCTTCGACATAATATCACTTGACATATCCGCTATTAAAGGAACATTTCCAGTGTCAGGGAAAACAGACCACTGCGTTCCATAAATCGTATTATTTGAAGTTAAATGAACATATGCATCATCTGAATTAAATTGGAAATCTACTAATGCAGGAATGTTGGAGTATTTGTTTTCTTTTGAACTTGCTACTTCATAAGGTTTTCCAAATAATTCTGCTTCTTTATAAGCTTTCTCTGACCAAGATCCCGTCATAATGTATCCTGCTTGTTGATCGATTGTTAAGAAATTCATAGGAATCATAGAAAATTGGAGGCTTGCACCGCCTTGTAGAAAAAGAACCTCATATTCATCAGGAATAGAAAATAATTTTCTCATTTGAGTAATGGCTCCGTTATGTATATCTTCAAATTTAGCACTACGGTGAGACATCTCCATGATGGACATACCTGTCCCGTGGAAATTAATCAATTCTTTTTGTGCTTTTTCTAGAACTTCTAGTGGAAGAGCAGAAGGGCCCGCGTTAAAATTAAAAGTTCGTTTTTTTGAAAGATCCATGATAAACACTCCTGTCGAATATGAATGATTTTATTTATTCATTATATACACTTTTGTTTGCTAAACAATGAAACTAGCGAAATTTTTTTAAAAAAGTGAATAAATTGTTAACGAAATTAACTGACAATATAAAACTGAGTGCGATACCTTAATACTTTATTACGGATACACTTTCTATGCCTAATATGTTTAGGGGCAGATAACTATGATTTAGGGGCTTATAGCGATACTTTACAAGCTTATAAACTCTGAGTAGGTGAGGATAACTAAATTTTGTGCTCAACATTGCTATTTAGGGGTAGATAACTACGATTTAGGGGCTCATAGCGATACTTTAGGGGGTTGTGACATTTCTAGCGTTAAACGTCACTTTATGGGCTTATAGACTTCAAAATTGCTTTGGATGAAGCTCGAACCTAGCAGTGTGGAACGTTAAATAATATTTCAAAATCCGAATTATTTTGTTTTCTTATCTTTCCCAATGTTCGAACATTTGCTAAACTAGTAAAGTCTTAATATATAAACTTGGGGGAAATAAAGTGAAAGTATTTTTAGATTTGGGTTGGTTTTTTAAAGAGAGGAAAAAGCAGTATCTAGTTGGGATTCTCATGCTTATGTTTGTAGCATTTCTCCAGCTAATTCCACCGAAAATAATCGGTTTTATTGTAGATGAAATAAGTAAAGGTACATTGACTACAACTTTTTTAGTTAAATGGCTTGGTATTTTAGCGCTTGCAGCTATTGGGATGTACATTCTACGCTATTATTGGCGTATTATGATATTTGGTTCAGCTATCTTTTTGGCTAGAAAACTTAGAGAGAGACTGTTTCATCATTTTACGAAAATGGCTCCATCGTTTTATCAGAAAAAACGTGTTGGAGATTTAATGGCTCATGCAACGAATGACTTGTCCGCCGTTCAACAAACAGCAGGTGCTGGTGTTTTAACACTGGTCGATTCTATTACAACAGGTGGATTTGTTATAGCAGCTATGGCAATTACGATTAACTGGAAACTTACGTTAATAGCACTTATTCCACTTCCTTTAATGGCGATATTAACGAGTTATTATGGTAAGCTACTGCATCAACGTTTTCGTTATGCACAAGAAGCATTTTCTGATTTGAATGATAAAGCACAAGAGAGTATTTCTGGTGTAAAGGTTATTAAAACATTTGGACAGGAAAAAGAAGATACGGAGGACTTCGTTCAATTATCACAAGAAGTCGTGGGAAAAAATATCCATGTAGCAAAAGTTGATTCGTTATTCGATCCAACGATATCGCTTATTGTTGGCATGTGCTTCTTCCTATCTATTGTATTTGGAACTCGTTTTATTCTAGCGAATGAAATGTCCATTGGAGATTTATTCGCTTTTACATCTTATTTAGGTCTACTTGTATGGCCAATGCTTGCTTTTGGTTGGTTATTCAATATTGTGGAACGTGGTCGTGCTTCATATGACCGAATTAAGGATTTATTAGATGAAAAAGTAGAAATTGACGATATAGAAAATGCGTTAGATCAAAAGCCAGAAGGGGATGTACATTTTAATATAGAGGAATTTAAATTCCCTGAAGATGACCGAGTGGCGCTGCATAACGTTCACTTCACGTTAAAACGCGGAGAAACATTAGGAGTAGTCGGAAAAACCGGTTCAGGAAAGACTGCAATTTTAAAATTATTGATGAGAGAATTTGAGGGGTATGAGGGGCAAATTATTTACGGAGACCATACCATCGACGAATACAAAAAACGTCGTTTACGAGAAGCAATTGGTTATGTACCTCAAGATCACTTTTTGTTTTCGACTACCGTTGCAGGTAATATTGCCTTCGCAAATGCGAGTGCAACGATGGAGCAAGTACACGAAGCAGCAAAACTCGCATACATCCATGACGATATATTACAATTTACGGATGGCTACAACACCATTGTAGGGGAACGAGGTGTGTCACTTTCAGGTGGACAAAAGCAACGCATTTCGATTGCGCGTGCATTAATGATGGAGCCTGAATTACTAATCTTGGATGATTCCCTATCAGCGGTTGATGCCCGAACAGAAGAAGCAATACTAGAAGCATTAAAAACAAAACGGACGGATGAAACTACAATCATTACCTCACATCGTCTGAGTGCGATTCAACATGCACATCAAATTATTGTCATGAGTGAAGGAACCATTATTGAAAAAGGATCACATGAACAACTAATGGATATAAAGGGAGTATATTTTGAAATGTATCAGTTGCAACAACTAGAGTCATTAGTTGAAAAGGGAGGTGAGGAGTAATGAATGAAAAGCAGCCACAGCTTTCAGGAAAAGATCAGTGGAACATACTAAAGAGATTATTAACATTCTTAAAACCACATAAAAAAGTAATTGGTATTGCATTATTTTTACTTGTATTAACAGTGACAGGAGATATACTTGGACCGTATTTAATTAAAACATTTATGGATAACTATTTAACACCTAAAAGTTTTCCAACTGGACCACTTGTAGGATTGGCTTTGGGTTATGTTTTTATCCAAGTTGGAAATGTCATCGTAAGTTATTTTCAATTATTAAAATTCCAAGAGATTGCACTGAAAATCATTCAACAAATGCGAATTGATGTGTTCACTAAAGTGCACAGCCTAGGTATGCGTTATTTTGACAAAACTCCGGCAGGAAGTATAGTGTCACGTGTAACGAATGATACAGAAGCGATTAAAGATATGTTCGTTAGTGTATTAGTAGGATTTGTACAGAGTGGTTTTTTAATAATTGGTGTGTACATTGCTATGTTTATATTGAATGTAAAATTGGCACTGTTCGCAACGGTTTTATTGCCAATAATGTTTATAATTATCAAAACGTATCGAAAGTATAGTTCCGTTGTTTATCAAGATTTACGTGAAAGACTGAGCCAACTAAATGCTAAGCTTGCAGAATCGCTACAAGGAATGACGATGATTCAAGCTTTTAGACAAGAAGACCGTTTACAAGACGAGTTTAATGAGATTAACGACTCTCATTGGAATGCAGGGAAACGAAATATCAAGCTGGATAGCATACTGCTTCGCCCCGCAATCGATTTAGTTTACGCTTTAGCGATTATCATGGTACTAAGTTATTTTGGAATTACTTCGATGAATAACATTGTAGAAGTAGGGGTTATATACGCATTCGTAACTTATATAGACCGTTTTTTTGAGCCTATTAATCAAGTGATGCAACGTCTATCTATTTTCCAACAAGCAATTGTTGCAGCTTCACGAGTGTTCAAGCTATTGGATGAAGAAGATTTAGCGCCAGTACAAAAAAATAGCGTAGAAGCAAAAATTGAACAAGGAAAAATTGAGTTTCAAAATGTGACGTTTTCGTATGATGGAAAAACAGATGTATTGAAAAATATTTCATTCACAGCAGAACCAGGTCAAACCGTTGCTTTAGTTGGACATACAGGCAGCGGAAAAAGTTCTATTATTAACTTACTTATGCGTTTCTATGAATTTGAACAAGGAAATATTAAAATTGATGGCCACTCTGTCAAAGACTTTCAAACAGAGGAAATTCGCGAAAAAGTAGGGTTAGTACTTCAAGATCCATTTTTATTTTATGGTGATATCGAAAGCAACATACGATTACATGCCAAAGATATGACGGATGAAGACGTCAAGGCAGCAGCAGAGTTTGTCCAGGCTAATAACTTTATTGAAAAACTACCGTTTTCTTATAAACAAAAAGTAACCGAAAGAGGATCTACTTTCTCGAGTGGTCAAAGACAACTTGTTGCATTTGCACGAACAATCGCAACAAATCCGAAAATATTAGTATTAGATGAAGCTACAGCAAATATTGACACTGAAACAGAAGTTGCAATACAAAGTAGCTTAGAGAAAATGCGTAAGGGTCGGACAACCATTGCAATCGCCCATCGGTTAAGTACTATACAGGATGCCGAGTTAATATTAGTTCTCCATCATGGAGAGATAGTTGAAAGAGGTACACATCAACAACTATTGAATGAAAAAGGTTTATATCATAAAATGTACTTACTTCAAAACGGAGTTGTTGATGAAATCGCTTAAAAGAGTCAAAAAGCTGTCACAAGCTTTAGTAGAGTAAAAGTGTGAAAAATTTGATACGATAGGGACAGTAAATCGGAAAGGAAGACTGCCGTGAGTACCGATATAAATTTATTATTGGCATTTGGAGCGGGATTTTTAAGTTTTATCTCGCCTTGTACTTTACCATTGTATCCTGCATTTTTATCCTATATTACAGGAATGTCTTTAGAAGAAATAAAAACAGATAAGAAACAAATGCAAAAAAGAGGGATGCTTCATACATTATTCTTCTTATTAGGGTTTTCTATCATATTTGTTGCAATAGGATTCGCAACTTCATTTGTAGGAACATTTTTCATTCAATATGATGATCTTCTTCGTCAAGTCGGAGCAATTTTTATTGTAATTTTTGGTTTAATCATCGTAGGAATCTTTAATCCAGCGTTCTTAATGAAAGAGAAGCGTCTCCAGTTTAAAAATCGTCCAGCTGGATATTTGGGAACAATTTTAATCGGAATGGCGTTTGCTGCTGGGTGGACACCATGTACTGGACCTATTTTAGCGGCAGTAATAGTCATGGCTGGTTCGAATCCTGATGCAGGAATGTTGTATATGCTTGCTTATGTATTTGGATTTGCTATTCCATTTTTCGTATTATCGTTCTTTGTCACGCGACTTAACTGGATACGTAAAAATAGTAATCTAATAGTGAAAATTGGCGGTTATATTATGATTGCACTTGGAATCCTATTATTTTTTGATGGTTTAACTTTCATTATTCGTATTCTAAGTCCAATTTTTGGCGAATTTCAAGGATTTTAAAGAGAGGGAGGCATGATGATGCCAACAGTGTTAGTTGTTGACGATGCAGTCTTCATGCGCGCAACTATAAAAAGAATGCTAGAAAATCATCAATTTGAAATAATTGGTGAGGCCGCAAATGGGAAAGAGGCAATTGAAAAGTATCGTGAATTAGTACCAGATGTGGTAACAATGGATATTACTATGCCAGGGATGACTGGCATTGAGGCAGTGAAAGCAATTATATCTGAATTTCCAGAAGCTATAATTGTCATGGTTACTGCTCTAGGACAACAAAAACTCATTGTAGAAGCAATTGAAAACGGGGCAAAAGATTTTATCACGAAACCTTTTAATCCAGAACAAATTATACAAGTTTTGCAAAATGTAACTAATTGGAATGAAATTTGATGCCCAAGTTTTCTTGTGATAAACTACTTAAAAATATGTGTAAACCATTAAAAGTTTCAAATGATATGGGGAATTCTAATGTTTGAAAAGATTCAGCCTAATTTTATGATTATTGTTACTTCCATCATGGCTATTGGTATGGGAATACTTGTAACAACGATACGAGCAAGATCGTCGAAAAAGCCTGCTAACGTCAAAAAGATATTATTACCACCATTATTTATGTCTTCCGGTGCACTTATGTTTGTATTTCCATACTTTCGTGTAACAGGTTCGGAAATATTAGAAGCAATTGCAGTTGGTATGTTATTCTCAACGGTTCTAATTTGGACATCCAGATTTGAACGAAGAGATGGAGAAATCTATTTAAAACAATCAAAGGCTTTTATTTTCATAATAATTGGATTGTTAATTGTACGTATAGTAGGAAAGGTAATATTAAGTTCAACGATTGATGTAGGACAGCTTAGCGGAATGTTTTGGATATTAGCTTTTGGTATGATTGTACCGTGGCGTATGGCGATGTTTTTACGCTATAAAAAACTTCAAAAAGCAGCAGCAAACGAATAAATAAAAAAAGCGAGTACCCTTTTAGAATGGGTACTCGCTTTTATTGTTATGCTTTTTTTCTATTCTCTGATTCTTCAAAGAACATGTTATATGGGGTAACGTCTATCTCCATTTCAGCAAGTTTTTTTCTAAGGAACTTATGATCCCGCTTTGGAGTAGCTATTATATAACCTCGAATTAGTAATTCACGAGTAATAGAAGTTGCTTTTTCTTCTAGTGCTAGCTGACCAATTTTACCAGCAATTTTCTGTTTAGCAACAGGTCTAAAAAGGTCTGGAACAGGGCTCACTAATTCATTTAAAAGCGCTTTTTGATCATCATTCCAAAGATGAATGGTGCTGTCCACGTAATACTCTTCCCAATCTAAATCCGATTTCCCATCATTTTTTGGAAGTGCTTTTAGGAACTTACGGAACATGAAAAATCCTCCGATGGCCATTAAGCCTACCAAAACTACTACCCAAAATAGAATAAACCATAAAAACCAACCAGTTAAAGCCAATCTATCACCTCATTTTTCTATCTTAAGTATAAGATGTTCTTATAAAAATTTCACTCTCTTTGTATCCTTTCTTTAAGAAAGTTTCTATTTACTAGTTGAAAGGGGGTGATACAAATGGCAAATCTAGAATATAAGCAAGCAGTATTAAAGTTGGTATTTGAAGGTGGTTTGACCCATGACGGTAAGATGAAATTTAAATCAAAATCTTATCGTAACATTAGAGCAAGTGCAACAGCGAATGGCTTGGAAACAGTCGCTACTACACTTGCAAACTTCTCGAACAGCCCGTATATAGGTGCTGAAAAGTTGGAAACATCGATTATAATCTAATTTAAATTAAACAAAAAAAGGGGGAAATGAAATGGCAAAATCATTACAACTTAACTTTGAAACTGCAAATGGAAAAAGTTTGATGGTTACGGTAGATGATCCAAAAGAGTCGCTAACAAGTACTGAAATCGATGACGGAATGAAAGCAATTATTGCAAGTAATGTATTCCATGTTGAGGGGACACCGTTATCGATAGTAAAAAGTGCAAGAGTAGTAGAACGCAACGTTACAAATATTATTTAATTAATTTAGACTCTCCAGTAGTGGAGGGTCTTTTTTAAAAAGGAAGTGAATAATATGGAACAGTGGCTGTCGTTGATTCAAGATGTTGGCTTTCCTATATTTGTGTCATTTTACTTAATGCACCGAGTAGAAAGCAAACTAGAAGAAATCAAACATGTCCTGTTATCTTTAAAATAAGCTTTCTATTCACAAAACTGTTGAAATAGATGAGACAATGTAGTTGAATGAACAAAATTCTTTCGATAAGATAAAGCTATGAATAGAAAAGAGAGGTCTCATAGATGAAAAAACTATTAGCTATTATTTCCATCTCATTGCTAGTACTTGCAGGTTGTGGCAGTAGTGGTAACTTTGAAGCTCAAACAAATTGGAAAGTCCAAGATTTCAATGATGTGAACCAGCATAATAAAAAGGTTTCATTAGAGGATTTGAAAGGAACTGTCTGGTTAGCTACATTTATCTTTACCAGCTGTACATCAGTTTGTCCCCCAATGACCTTTAATATGAGCGAAATTCAACAAATGCTTCAAGATAAAGGGATAGAGGATTATAAAATTGTAGCCTTTAGTGTAGATCCAGAAGTAGATACACCTCAGAAGCTCCAAGAATATTTAGCAAACTATGACGTAGCAGATGAAAGTAAGTGGGAACTATTAACTGGTTATAAACAAGATGAAATTGCAAGCTTTGCTGAAAAATCATTTAAAACATTAGTAAAAGATGATCCAAATTCAAATCAAGTAATTCATGGTACCTCCTTTTATCTAGTAGACCAAAATGGGATAGTAGTAAAAAACTATAGTGGAGTATCAGACGTTCCAAAAGAAGAAATTGTTATGGATGTCGAATCGTTAATTAAAGATGGGAAATAATAGAGAAACTTATCTTTGAGATAGGTCTTGCAGACTGTAAACAAACTCGATTAAAATAGAGTTTGTTTACAGTCTTTTTTCTTTAGAAATAGAAAGTAAGAAAATTGCACTTAAAAACTCAATTGCTTACACTGGACAAACCATCCTGCCTCCTCATTCGTTTTGCTCGAAGGCACTGATAGATTTAGTCCGTCATGGTGAGATTTCTGAGGGAATAACGAGACAGACGATACCCATCACGAAGCGAAGTGAGAGTCAAGACCTATCGTAAATGAACGCTAGAGTGAGCTAATTCCCAAGAACACATCTTTTCTGCATTGAGCTTAAATAGAGGCTATTATTTCGTATATTTTCTTGAAAATGAAAAATCATTAAAGAGTCATAACATTTTCAGACTATTGTTTAAACTGATTTTGTGCTATTGTTTTCCTAGAACATAGATGGGTGGTGTACCAAAATTTGTTTAAAAGAACATACCGAAAAATATCTTTTCGAATAGTACTCATATATGCAGTTACAGGTATATTATGGATATCACTCTCAGATAAATTATATTTTCACTATTTTCCAAATGGAAATACTGTACTAAAGGGTTTTATATACATATCCTTCAGTGTATTTTTACTTTTATTTTTAATGAAACAATCATGGAAAACACAACAAGACCTATTAGTAAAAGAATATGAAGACGATTTAACAGGGCTACAGAATAGAGGTTCATTGCAAACCGTTTTATCTAATTTAATCCACAATAAAGAAATATTTTATTTATTATTCGTGGATTTCGATCGATTTAAAATGATTAATGATTTATATGGGCATGATTGTGGAGACATCGTATTAGTTGAAATTTCCAATAGATTAATTAGTAATGAATTTGTCGATACTTCCGATACAGTTGCACGTTGGGGAGCTGATGAATTCATCCTAATTTTAAAAAATAGAACTTATGAAGATATTGAAATAATCGTCAAAAACCTTTTAATTGAATTAGCAACTCCAATTCATATAAATGGTAAAGAAATCATGAGTTCATTAAGTATTGGATCTGTCCAATGTCCAATTGATTCAATTAACCCGAGAGAATTGTTGAGATTTGCAGAACTTGCAGTTGACGAAGCAAAAAAAAATGGTGGATTAAAGCATGTTAAATACCGTAAGGAATTATCCGAGTTATCAAATAAGGAATTATTTTTAGAAAAGGGTTTACACAATGCATTAGATAAGAATGAATTGTTTTTAAACTTTCAACCGCAAATATCTTCAGAAACGCATGAAATCATCGGGGTAGAGGCACTTCTTCGATGGAAACATGAAGGTCAATATATATCTCCAGGAGAATTTATTCCCATTGCGGAGAAAAGTGGGCATATTGTAAAAATTGGTGACTATGTATTACGCGAAACGTGTAAAGTTATTCCTGTTATTGAAAAAGAGGTTGGCAAAGAGCTAATCTTTAGTATCAATGTTTCCGCTCGTCAATTTTATCAAAAAGATTATATTGTCCGCACAAAGAAAATATTAGAAGAAACGAACATTCAGCCTAGTAAAATTGTATTGGAAATTACGGAATCCATTATAATGGAGTACACAGACTTTGTTATAAAGTCCTTGCAAGATTTAAAAGATTTTGGGTTTCAAATCGCAATAGATGATTTTGGTACTGGATACTCTTCTTTTAAATACTTAGAATTATTACCTGTATCGATTATTAAAATAGACCAAAGTTTTACCCAAGCTATACATAAAGTAAGAACAAAGGCAATTGTTCAATCCATTATTTCTCTTGCTCATAATTTAAATATGAAAATATTAGCAGAGGGTGTAGAAGATCTTTTTCAAGTTGCAAACTTAAATGAATTACAATGTCATTATCTTCAAGGTTATTTTTTCAGCAAACCACTATCACAAGAGCAACTGCTAATAGAATATAAAAAGTAATTAATGGAATAGGTGAAGTAACAAATGAAACAAAAGAAGAACAGTTCATATAAGACAAAATTATGGATAATTATATTACTTCTCCCATTTACGGTTACAATTTATATTGTAGCAATCATTGGATGGCAAGAGCTGAAGAAAATACCAGCTGTTCAAGAGTGGGCAGAATCTATACAGCAAGTACCTAACATGAAGAAATTGGATGTTCCAAGTGAATACATTCCTATATATAAAAAAGCTGCTGAAAAATACGGGGTTCCATGGACTCTTCTTGCTGCACATCATCGAGTTGAAACAAAGTTCTCAACTATGGATCCGCTAATTTCTCCATTTGGTGCTGAGGGTCATATGCAGTTTATGCCTTGTACATTTGTAGGGTGGTCCCATCCAAGTTGCAGTGGTTTAGGTAAAGGTAATATACCAGAGGAAGATAAAATAAATCCTAAAATTATTGCAGAATATGGTGGGTATGGAGTAGATGCAAATGGGGACGGTAAGGCAGATCCATTCGATATGGAGGATGCCATATTTAGTGCTGCAAATTATTTAGCGGCAAGTGGTGCCGCGGATGGCATGCTCGAAAAAGCTATTTTTAATTATAACCATAGTGAGAAGTATGTGAAGGATGTTCTTCATTTTTATAATTTGTATGAAAGTCAGTTAGAGGAGATCCAAGCAGCTTCTATAAAAAAGTCAACTAAAGAGGTTGGGCTCTAATATGACCCAACCTCTTTAGTAAGAATACAGAATATTTATTTTATTAAGTATCAGTTTTACCAAAGCACTTGTGCTTTTCTCCGTTATTTTCGCATAGATTTTAGGATTAGGCTTAAAATAGCTACTAAAATTATAGAACCAATTAAAGCAGGGATAATTGCCATGCCCCAAATAATTGGACCCATTGTTGGGAATATTAATCCACCAATCCAAGCCCCGATAATACCAGCAATAATATTACCAATAATTCCTCCTGGAATATCTTTACCTAAAATTAATCCTGCTAACCATCCTATAATACCACCGATAATTAAATATAGAATAAATCCCATTTATTCCATCTCCTTTAAAATGATTTATATGGTAATACTCTTTATATAACCATAAAGAGGAAATGCTAAACATAATGAAATTATTTTTTTAACATTAGCACCCAAGCATCTTTTCATTAAAGCTTGCCATAGCATCCTCATGAACAACAATTGAAATCCGGAAAGCAATATGGAGTACAAATATATCTGTTCAGACACCTATTATATGAATATCGTCTATATTCCGTTCTCTTTACGTTTTATCCATTTATATAATTCATCCCTCATTACTTTAAGCTTTCCAAATAATTCAGGTCCTAGCGAATTACAAATATTATGAAGAGGGAACGGTTTCATTTCAGGATGAAACCGATGGTTCTGTTCATTAAAATAATGGCAAAAACTACTAAATGGTTAATAGCAATTAGTTCAATCGTTATTTGAACAATTGCAGCCTCTAATTCTTGACATGGCTTTCCACAATTAAATTCTCCATTTCAGAAACAAAATCATTTTTATTATCCCTTTTTTTAAACGAAACAGCTCTCTTACTTTATCTTTTATAATGAATAAATCAAAAAATATAATGCGAGAAAAAACGAAAAGAATTTTCGAAACATTTTGCATTTTGTATTTAAAAGTATTATAATTGAAAAAAAGGGAGTGGAGAATATGGACATTCAAAAAACAAGAAAGTTAAATAGACAAGGATTATGGTTTGTCATTCTTCATACAATATTTATTATAAACTTGGCTGCCGATATGTTTTCCATACACTAAAAAGGAAAATATATATGTATGACTTAAAATCTTCAATGTCTAAGACTTAATACAATTGGAGTTTTTAGAAACACTTGCTGAGTTATTGGGATTATAATCACATATTTTTATTCCTAATTAATTCAAACAAATATATAGTAAACGATAAAAGTATTATGTAAACAAATAAATATAAAGAAACCGAACTTTTGAAAATTAGTTCGGTTTCTTTTGTTTTTATTTTACACTTCCACTTATAAAAACATCGTCATTATAATACATATTTTTTACTAATATGTTTGGTCCTAAGCATTTTACAGCCGGGCAATGACAGTTAAGTGATTTTGATAGAGGTGAAGCTAACCACTTGTCAAAGATAGTAGGTAGTGTATCAGTTCTAATATTTCCTAGTTGAGGAGCATCACCGAAGTCGGTTACAATCACTTCCCCAGTAAAAATATTAACATTTAATCTTGATCTTCCGTCTGGATCATTCCTTACAGATACGTTATTACTGTTTTTTAATCGATTAAGCATTTGAATGCTTCTTTCATTTTGACTACAAGGATAAAAAGGTAATGTTCCGAAAAGCATCCAAACATTTTCATCTCGAAAGTTTAAAATACTTTCAATTGCATCCTGTGTTTCTTCTAAAGTAAGGGAAGTTAACGCACTAGCAAAATCTGAAGGATACATGGGGTGTATTTCATGGCGTGCGCATTTCATTTCTTCAACAACTTGCTTATGGATATGCTCTAAATATGGGAGCGTTTTTTTGTTTAACATTGTTTCTGCGGAAACCATTACACCAGCTTCAGAAAGCATACGGCTATTTTCTATCATTTGTTGAAAAAGACTAGCACGCTGCTCATACGTTGGTTTTCTTTCCATCATTGCAAAACCAGTCTCCACGAATTCATCAACTGTTCCCCAGTTATGTGATATATGTAGTACATCTAAATATGGTGCAATTAATAAATATCTTTCTGGTGCAAGCGTCAGATTAGAGTTAATTTGTGTTCGAACACCACGATTATGGGCATATTTCAATAGAGGAAGAACGTACTCGTTTACAGATTTTTTAGAGAGCATTGGTTCTCCACCTGTAATACTAATTGTTTTTAAGTGTGGAATTTCTTCTAATCGTTGTATTACTAAATCAATTGAAAGTGCTTCAGGGTCCTTAGTTTGTAAAGTATACCCAACCGCACAGTGAGCACAACGCATATTACATAGCGTTGTAGTAGTAAATTCAATATTGGATAATGTAAGCCTATTGTGTTGTTCTATATCTCTATAAGCTTCCCAAGGATCATTTAATGGCGTTAATGGCGAATTCGTTTTTATAGCAATCATAACTAACTTCCTTTCTAATGGATTATTCTCTCATATTTTAACTAAAAAGAAAATGATGGTACTTGGAATGATTGTATAATCATAGGAGCTGTATATTATTGTGTAAATACTTAAAAGAAGAAAAAATAACGAAATACAAGCAACACTTTTTCCGTTTGAAACCTGAAGAAAATGCTTGGTCTTTTAGTGTAGTAATGGATTCTTTAGTTAAGAAAACAATTAGAAGATCCAACTAGTCCTAAAGCAAAGAAAAAACCAATTCAACTTTCCGCCACAAGAATCATTAAGATAAAAGCTCCAACTCATAAAATTCCAAGTGAGGGGAATCATACAAAAGAAGAAATAAAAGTTACCCTTCATCAAAGGAGAATGGTATTGCTTTCTATTTACTTAGACGCGGATCTGGAAAAATTAATAAAATTAATCTTTAAAACATCCATTTTTTGGACAAATGCTACTAATACAACGGTTTCCTTTTGTAGGACTTCATGAAAGACATCTAAAACAATTAGAAAAAACAATTGAAAAAATAAAAGGTCATAAGAAATAGTTATCACTTATAATAATTTTAATGTAATTTACTTATAGACTCTAGTGAAGTATGATAAGTAGTGGAGAAAAGTCACATTAAAAGATCTTTTCAATAGACATTAGGAGGAACACAAATGGCAAAAAGTAATTTACACAATAGCCGTACTTCTTTTTCGCTAAATGGTAAAGAATATAATTATTACCGATTAGCTGCAATAGAAGAAGCAGGTATCGCAAAAGTTTCACGCCTTCCTTATTCAATTAAAGTATTATTAGAATCAGTTTTACGTCAATATGATGGCTATGTAATTAAAGAAGATCACGTAAACCAACTTGCAAAATGGGGTAAAGACGCTAACACGGAAGCAGAAGTTCCATTTAAACCTTCTCGCGTTGTACTTCAAGATTTCACAGGTGTTCCAGTAGTAGTTGATTTAGCTTCATTACGTTCAGCTATGAATGAAATGGGTGGAAATCCTGACAAAATCAATCCCGCTATACCAGTTGATCTTGTAATTGACCATTCTGTACAAGTAGACAAATATGGTACATCATCTGCTTTAAAAGCTAATATGGATCTAGAGTTCGAACGTAATGCAGAGCGTTACAACTTCTTAAAATGGGCTCAAACATCTTACGATAATTTCCGTGCTGTACCTCCAGCAACTGGTATCGTTCACCAAGTTAACTTAGAGTATTTAGCTCCAATCGTACATGTGAACGAAACTGCTGAAGGCATTTTAGAAGCATTTCCAGACTCAGTAGTAGGTACTGACTCTCATACAACAATGATCAATGGTCTTGGTGTACTTGGATGGGGTGTTGGTGGTATCGAAGCTGAAGCAGGAATGCTTGGGCAACCTTCATACTTCCCAATTCCAGAAGTTATCGGAGTTAAATTGGTTGGGGATCTTCCAAATGGAACAACTGCAACTGACTTAGCACTTAAAGTTACTCAAGTACTTCGTCAACGTGGAGTAGTTGGTAAATTTGTTGAGTTCTTTGGTCCTGGTGTATCAAAATTACCACTTGCTGACCGTGCAACTATTGCAAACATGGCTCCTGAATATGGTGCAACTTGTGGTTACTTTGCAATTGATGAAGAGTCACTTAATTACTTACGTTTAACAGGTCGTGACGAAGAACATATTGCAGTAGTAGAAGCATATTTAAAAGCAAACGACATGTTCTTTGACCCAACTTTAGAGCCTGTTTATTCAGATGTAATAGAAATTAACTTAGCGGATATTCAAGCAAATCTTTCTGGACCAAAACGTCCACAAGATTTAATTCCACTTTCTGATATGAAAGCTCGTTACCATGAAGCAGTTGTTGCTCCACAAGGTACTCAAGGTTTCGGTTTAACAGAAAAAGAATTCGATAAAACTGCAACTGCAAAATTTGCAGATGGTGATGTAACAATCCCAACAGGTGCAGTAGCAATTGCTGCTATTACATCTTGTACAAACACATCTAACCCATACGTAATGTTAGCGGCTGGTTTAGTTGCGAAAAAAGCAGTAGAAAAAGGATTAACAGTTCCTGCTTACGTAAAAACATCTTTAGCACCTGGTTCAAAGGTTGTTACAGGTTATTTACAAGATTCAGGTCTAGATCAATATTTAGATCAAATTGGTTTCAATACAGTAGGTTACGGTTGTACAACTTGTATTGGTAACTCAGGTCCTTTATTACCTGAAATTGAAAAAGCGATTATTGACGAAGATTTATTCGTAACTTCTGTTCTTTCTGGTAATCGTAACTTTGAAGGCCGTGTACATCCACTTGTAAAAGCGAACTATTTAGCTTCACCACCACTTGTTGTTGCTTATGCACTTGCTGGTACAGTAGATATCGATTTACAAAAAGATTCATTCGGTAAAGACAAAGATGGCAATGAAGTATTCTTCGCAGATATTTGGCCTTCTACAGAAGAAGTAAACGAAGTGCTTTCAACAGTCGTTACTCGTGAATTATTCCAAAAAGAATATGCACGCGTATTCGACGAAAACGAAGCATGGAATGCAATTGAAACTTCAACTGAGTCTCTATACTCATTTGATGACAAATCAACTTACATTCAAAACCCACCATTTTTCCAAGGATTATCGAAAGAACCTGGCGATATTCAAACACTTGCTGGACTTCGTGTCGTAGCGAAATTCGGTGATTCTATCACAACAGACCATATTTCACCAGCTGGTGCAATTGGTAAAGATACACCTGCGGGTAAATACTTGCGCGAAAACGGTGTAGAAGTGCGTGACTTCAACTCTTATGGTTCTCGTCGTGGTAACCATGAAGTAATGATGCGTGGAACATTCGCTAACATCCGTATTCGTAACCAAGTTGCTCCAGGTACAGAGGGTGGATACACAACTTACTGGCCAACTGGCGAAATTATGTCAATCTACGATGCTGCTATGAAGTATCAAGAAGAGGGTACTGGTTTAGTAGTACTTGGTGGAAAAGATTACGGAATGGGATCATCTCGTGACTGGGCAGCTAAAGGAACAAACCTTTTAGGTATCAAAGCTGTAATTACTGAAAGCTTTGAACGTATTCACCGTTCTAACCTAGTAATGATGGGTGTATTACCACTTAATTTCTTACCAGGTGAAAATGCTGAATCTCTAGGCTTAACAGGCAAAGAAGAAATTAGTATAAATATTGCAGAAGGTGTAAAACCTCGTGATATTCTACAAGTAACAGCAAAAGCTGAAGATGGTTCTGTAAAACAATTCAATGTTCTTGCTCGTTTCGATTCAGAAGTTGAAGTAGACTACTACCGTCACGGTGGTATCCTTCAAATGGTACTACGTAACAAAATGCTTGAAGCATAATAAGAAAAGCACAAGCGCCCTTTAAGTATAAAACCTATTTCCAATCGTTTTCGGAGGGCTTTGGATAGTCTTGAGCTATATCATTACCGAAAGCAATATAAGAAGCAGGTCGTGACTGACGTCACGACCTGCCTCTCTTTTCGGTAATCTTATGGCTGTCGTCTGTCCGTCGCTCTCCTGAATAAGTTTAAACCCTTTTTGGATAATGAAAGAAAAGAACCTTTCTTACTCATACAGGAAACTCCCGAAGATACAATTTCGGGAGTTATTTTAATTCTTTATTTGATTTATGCTTCCTATTTTTCATGATAATGTCGAAGATTTCGCAGCGAAAAAGTTCCCGAAATCAAATTGTAGATTATTATGATCAACTAAAAAAGCATCCTCAGAGTAAGCATCATAAGGTTGCGGTAATCGCATGTGTGAATAAGTTCCTGAAAGTTTTATTTCACCTTACTCAACACAATATCCTATATGATTACGAATCAGCCAAAGTCAGTTCGGAACAGGATAATCCAATATAGCACAGAAGACCTTGCGAAAAAACAGAAATTCGTTAGGTCTGTTTGGCATGCAAATTAGAAAGAGAAAATCCTAATAATTAATTTTAAAGGTGATTATTGATAAGTTCCCTTATTCAGTGTTGATTGGAGTGCAGGAAGCGAAGCGAACGAGGGCACCATCAAAGATAATTCACTTAGTTTTATTAATAAGCTCTATATATTGTGAATCTCCATATCCTATTGTCGGGAAAAGATCAAATAATCTATTAATTAATTCTGATGTTGGTAAATTTTTATTTTTGGAAATATAATTTACTACTGCATTATTATCTTTTAACATATCTAAATATATGTCGATTGCCTGATACATTACTGGAAGTAGTTCACTTGATGGTTTTTCATGATTTACCAATACTTCTTTGTATACAGAATAATAGTGACCTAATTTAAGTTCAGTTTGACTTACTTTAAATTCATCCTCTCTAAAGCTATTTAAGAAAACTTTGCCATCATACCTGGACTGTTCAAGATAGGAAAGTATTGTAAGTAGGTTCATTTGACAAAACATATCTTCACCAAACCATAAAACGATACATTTATACTCTTTATTAAAAAGATTGTCTAATGGATCAATAACCTTTTTAATATAATTTTCTACTGATTCATGATGTCCCGATGCTCGAGTTTTTATAAACTCTTTATCAAAAACTTGTTTAGTAGTCGCATTTACACACATCGCTTCATTAAATGGAGCATAATCAGAATCTCCCATTAGTTTTTTATCTTTAAACTCTTCAAACATAACCTGACCATTCAATATATTGAGTACGTCTTTGTCAAACAACTCATTCTTTTCATTTTGTAATTTTTCAACCTCAATTTTTCTAGAAATATTCATTCTACACCATTCCTCATCCTTATTGATAGTGAGTTTAACAAATGATTGAACAGGCAATTTGTTAAGTTGAAATTCTCTCGGATTTATACCAAAAACAGTTTTAAAAGCTCTACTATAGGCTTCTTGCGAAGAATAATCGTAATCAAGGGCAATATCAATTATCTTCCTATTAGCTGCCAAATCATTAGTAGATAAATATAATCTTCTCAGAAGAATATAGCGCCTAATACTTATACCTGTTACTTGGTGAAATTTAAAAGAACAATAATACGGGGAATAACCCATATAATTAGATAGTTCATCTAATGAAAATTCATTTTTTAAATTGTCTTCAATCCAATCAATCATCAACTGTATATGTTCATTCATATGTCTCACTCCTAAAAAAATTATAGAAGGTTTCAATTTCTTTCTTTTGATATTTCTTGTGATTTATAAAATAATACTTTTACAAAATAACCTTCGAATAAAGTGTCTCATCATTTTACGATACATGTTTTTTTCACTGTCTACTTAAAAGGGACAATATCTAGGGAAGTTGAGGGAAGTGGTTGTTTTCTACTCCTTCTAGGTTTTGAGAAGTTAAATGGTAATAGGTTTTCTGCTAAGTTCATATCATGAAAATAAAGACTAGAGGAGTGAGTTAAGCGAAAAAAAAGAACCCCGTAATCGTTGGGAGTGTGTTATTTTCAGCAATCTTTATATATCTTTTTTCATATACGCAAACTACAAAATTAGTATTAGAGCTTTGTTCCCCATATTTAGAGGAACCTGAAATAGCACAAAACCTTCAATACACTTTTATGCAAAAAGAAGGCTTGTACGATCAATTGGGCCAGCGATTGAAAGAAAAAGGATATAATCATCTTATTATTACTGGTATAAATTCCAAAAAGGAAATATTAGTAAAACTTGTGCTGAAAGATATGGAAGCTAATGAACCGAGACAAGAAAAAATTAAAGAGATATTTAATGATTTCCTCATAACTAATACACTAGATCCAAATCAATTTAAAGTTAAAGTAAGTAATGATGAAAGTCTTTATTGGTAGACAATTATTTTACTTTTTTCCAATCGGGTTGGATTAGTGAAAAAACAAATGCATCATTAGACTTGTCATTTTGATAAATATAACCTCTTAAGAGACCTTCTTTTTGAAACCCTAATTTTAATAATAACTTATAGGAGGGTTCATTTTCTGGAAATGTAACCGCTCCTATTCGATATAAGTTTAATTCCTCAAAACAATAATGAATTACCGCTTCCACTGCTTCACTAATAATCCCTTTTCTCCAGTAATCAGGAATTAAGTCGTAACCTATTTCTGTTCGCTTACTAGGAAGAAGGAGATTGTTTAATCCTACTGTGCCTACAAATTCACTCGTGTCTTTCAGCACAATACCCCAACGCATCGACCGTTTTTCGATAAAGTTTTTTGAAAATGATTTGATAATATTTTGTGCTTGGTCCATTTGTGTAAAAGGTGACATACCATAGTACTCTATTACTTTATCATTTGAAAAAACACGGAAAATATCATCTGAATGTTCTTCTTTAATTTCTATTAACATTAATCTTTTTGTCTCTAAAACTGGAAATTTCATATGACTTCCTCCTATCTAGATCCATTGCAATCATCTAGATATTTTACCATATTTTTATATTTTTTAATACGTAGGAATTATCATTCAATTATGAATATTTATGTGATAGGATAAATAAAACAACTATAATTTAGATTTGGAGGTAAAGGATGGAACAAACAACGATTATCATATCTAAACTAACCCCACCCATTACTCCATCTTTTTATATGAGAAGATCATCACTCATTAAGAAATTCCGATCAAATGAAGGTAGGAAATTAACACTGATACATAGTGGGGCAGGCTTTGGTAAAAGCTCTGCTTTAGCACAGTACTATACTGATTCGAATGAATTGTTTTCATGGTACACCATCTCAGAAGAAGATGATGATATCCTTCCTTTTTTACGACATTTATTACATAGCATCCGTAGAATTGTACCCACGTTCGGAGAGGCTCTAAATGATAGAGACATAATTTCAATGTATCCAAAAGAAGAGGAATTAAAGCAGTGGTATTCTTTGTTTAGTAATGAACTTTCTATGATTCACGCTCCTTTTACGATAATTCTAGATGATTTTCACCTCATTGATCATGTGTTTCATATTAATTATATAGTGGAAAAAATAATAGAATTTTTACCTGCACATATTCATCTTGTAATTGCATCTAGAAGTCGTCCAAAATGGGCTAAGTTGGTAAATCTTAAATTAAAAGGGCAACTGGTGGAAATCAGTGAAAAAGATTTTATGTTTAATGAAGAAGAAATACAAGTTTTTTTTGAGGATTACTTTGAAAAAACTATTTCATACGATGAAGCAGTAGAAATCATGAGAATTACAGAGGGTTGGGCAATTGCAATACATTTAATTGCGATGCAGCTAGTAGAGACGAGTAAACAAATAAGCGAGTTATTTGATCCCGCTTTCAAAGATTTGTTTTCTTATTTATCCGATGAAGTATTTTTTCGAATGAATGAGGAAGATAGACAATCCATTTTAAATTTCAGTATTTTTCCAACCTTTAACTCGGAAGTAATAATGACGTTGTTTGGGGAAAATGAAGCAACTAATCTAGAAAGACTGGCGAATAGCCACACTTTTATTCAATCGTTAAGTGATACGGCTTCTTATCGGTTCCATGCATTATTTCATCAATACTTAGAAACAAAGTGGTTACAAAAAGATCGAGAGTTATATTATGACACACATAAAAGAGCTGCTACTTTTTATGCTGGTCAAAATAATCTAATTCAGTCGCTACATCATGCGGTTAAAGCAAACGATGAATATTTTCTAGGGAAAATGATTGTACATTTTGCACAGTCTATGATTAGAGCAGGACAATTTGATTGGTTGTTAGAATTATTAAAAGATCATCTCTCTGAGAAAAGAAGAAAAGAGTTTTACGAACTTTATTATTATGAAGGCGAATGTCATCGATATAGAGCTTTCTATGAGAAAGCAAAAAAGGCATATGAAATGTGTATTTTGTTTGCAAAGGAAAATGAAAATTTGCTATTTTTAAGTCGTGCTAATGCGGGTATAGCTCATATTTATCTGGATACGATACAACCGAAACTCGCAAAGCCTTTTCTTGAAGACTCGGTGAATTGGGCAATGAAGAGCTCTGACATAACAAAGCATGAAATGCTATCTCTAAAGCGTTTATTAGCAGAGAATCTTGTCAATTTAGGTAAGGCCAACGAGGCTAGAGAGTGGGTTAAACAAGAAGAATTTGATATTTCAATTCTAAGGGAAGGAAATTTAGATGCACGGATACTGCTCCGTACCGGGATGCTTAGTGAGGCACAACTTGTTTTAAGAAATAGGATAAACGACGAAATGAGTTTACCTGATTCGCATAGAGAAACTGAAGTCTTATTATCATTTATCTATTCCTTAATGGGTCAAGTAGATGAAGCAAAACGAGCTGCTATAAAAGGAATCGAAACAGGGTATCGTGAGAAGTCAGGTTTCGTAGAAGCAGTTGGGTGGATTAGAAGAGGTCATGCAGAAATATTAGATGATCCTTTTGATTTGAAAACACCTGAGAGCTATTATCTAAAGGCTGTTCACCGTATGGAAGAGTTAAATGTCTCTAGAGGAAAAGCGGAGCCATATATGGGTCTTTCAATTTTAAATTCTAGAAAAGGTTTATTTCAAGAAGCAATTTCTTACGGGGAAAAAGGGCTAAGAGAGACAGATAAAGGAAATGATTATTGGTTGTCTGCTTATATATTAATATGTTTAACGATTGTATATTTTGAAAAAGGAGAAATGGAGCAGGCGATAAAAAAAGTAAATGAAGCTAATCACCATTTTACAAGTAGTGAAGATGTTTACGGAGAAATGATTTCTCACTATTGGTACATGAATATATATAATCATCTTGGAAATAATGAAGCCTTTATTCTGCATACCGAAAAGTTTGCATTCCTTTGCATTCAGTTCCATTTTGAATTTTTCTTACTAAGAAAAACTATGTTCGGTCCTAGAGATTTGCAAATACATTATCCTTTATTTCAGAAAGCGCTTCTATTAAATACAGATTCCGACTATTTAAATTCAATTATAAGGTTGCTAAATATTAATGAAACAAGTAGTTACCCAGGCTACGAACTAACGCTTCAATTTCTTGGACCTTTTACACTTTTTATGAGTAGTAGAGAAATAAGTGAACGGAAGTGGCAGAGGGACAAGTCAAAAGAATTATTTACTTATCTTTACATCCATAAAAACCGATTCGTTCCAAAAGATGAATTGATGCGTGTTCTATGGGGTGAGGTCGATGATAAAACGGCTGATCGTGATTTTAAAGTAGTATTAAACTCCTTGTTGAAAGTAATAGAGCCAAATCGGCTGGCGAGAGTAGAATCATTCTTTATTACCCGAAAACAGTCGATGTATCGTTTAAATCCGAGTGCAACGATTTATAGTGACTTAGAATTTTTTCATGTTTATATAGAAAAAGGTATGAATGAAATAAACGCAATAACGGCCAAAGAATATTTGTTAAAAGCAGTCAATTTATATCAAGGGGAACTATTAGAAGATAAACCTACTATTGAATGGATATTACATGATCGAGAGAAAACTCGAAACGAATATCTATTAGCTATAGAACGCCTTGCTCAAACTTGTACAAGATTAAAAGAGTTTGAACAAACTATATATTGGGCTGAGAAGCTAATAAGGTTGGACCCCACTTGGGAAGAAGCATATCGATTATTAATGTTTGCTCACTATCAGCTTCACGATAGGGCAAAAGCAGTCAAATGGTATGAGCGGTGTATTTCAGTTTTAAAAGAAGAATTAAAAGTAGAACCTATGAATACTACAATTCAAATGTATGAAATGATAACGAGTTACAGTTGAGGAAAGGAAAACCTGTGCTTTAAAACAAGCTACTGTTTCCCTGTAACTCTTTTGTAACTCTTCTTTTATATTCTTAAACAGAAGCATGAGAGCGCTCACAAAAAAATAAGGGGGATTTGGATGACAAAAAAATGGGGCTTACTATTAATACTTGTTATTTTTTCGATTTTTAGTGCCGCTTGTAGCGATAAAGCAGGTACGACGAAAGAAGATGAAAAAGAAAAAGAAGAAACAACTCCCGTGTCAAGTGCAGTAACTGAAGAAGCGGGTACTATCAAAATCGGAGTTCTTGCTTCCTTGACTGGGGCCCTGGAGTCCTATGGTAAACAAACGAAAAATGGGTTTGAATTAGGACTTGAATATGCAACTGGAGGAACCATGGAAGTTGCAGGAAAGAAAATTGAAGTTGTCTACGAAGATACGGAGACAAAACCAGAAGTTGCTGTTCAAAAGGCAACGAAGCTTTTAGAAGACGATAAAGTGGATTTCCTAGTTGGTTCTTCTAGTTCTGGTGATACTTTAGCTGTTCTTCCACTTGCAGAAGAGTATAAAAAAATAATGGTAGTTGAACCTGCTGTTGCTGATAGTATTACCGGCTCAGAGTTTAATCCTTATATCTTTAGAACAGGAAGAAATTCTTCTCAAGATGCAGTTGCAGGTGCTGCGGCAATCGCAAAACCAGGCGTAAAAATTGCAACATTTGCACCAGATTACTCATTTGGATGGGACGGTGTAGCGGCATTTAAAGCGGCTGCAGAGAAATTAGGAGCAGAAGTTGTGCTAGAAGAATTTGCAGATCCAGCTGCTACTGACTTCACATCAAATTTACAAAAGATTATTCAAACAAAACCCGATTATCTATTTGTCATTTGGGCAGGAGCAAACTCTCCATGGAACCAAATTGCAGATTTAAAAATCCAAGAAAAAGGTATTAAGATTTCCACAGGTGCTCCAGATATAGCTGCATTATCTGTAATGGAACCTCTAGTTGGAATGGAAGGATTCACAGTTTACTATCATACGCTTCCTCATAACAAAGTGAATGATTGGTTAGTAGAAGAACATAAAAAACGTTTCAACGGAGTCGTACCTGACTTATTTACACCTGGTGGAATGTCCGCAGCAATTGCGATCGTTGAGGCACTGAAAAAATCAGATGGCATTGCAGATGGTACGGAACTAATTAAGGTGATGGAAGGAATGTCATTTGAAACTCCAAAAGGAACAATGACTTTCCGACCAGATGACCATCAAGCATTGCAAGCACTATACTCTATTAGGTTAGAGAAGCAAGATGGGTTCGATTATCCTGTACCTGTACTAATAAGAGAATTATCTCCAAGTGAAACCGAACCACCGATACTAAACAAAAAATAAGTAAGAAAAGCGCAAGCGCCTATTTCTGCCCCGACAGGCAAATGGGAACAGTGTAGGTCTGCAAAGTTCGCCACTTCCTGTGGCAATGCAGACATGACCCGCTTCGTGCGGGACTAGGAGGCAGCTCCCCAGCCACCACAGCTTTTTCACATTTGACCCCGAGGGGCAAGGCGCTGGAGTCTGGACAATTACTTAGTAGAAATGCATGTACTTTCATATATTTGGAAGAAGTGACGACCTAATCGACTAGGTCGTTCACTCTCCATATGATAGAGTATCTCTCTAACATATGGAGAGTGATGTTGGAAAGGAGCATTTTAATGATGGAACCTATACTAAGAACAGAAAACTTAACGATAACATTTGGAGGACAAACTGCTGTAGATCATGTGGACTTTTTCATGCCGAAGAAACAATTTAAATCGATAATTGGCCCTAATGGTGCCGGAAAAACAACTTTTTTCAATTTGATAAGTGGAGAGTTAAAACCAACTGCAGGAGATGTATTTTTTAAAGGTGAATCCATGGCCAAATATTCCTCGGTAAAAAGGACTAGAAAAGGACTTGGTCGTTCTTTTCAAATAACCAATGTATTTCCTAATCTTACTGTCATTGAAAATGTTCGGCTAGCAGTACAATCGAAAGAAAAGATTCGGTATCAAATGTTTCGCCATTTTTCATCCTATAAAAGTTTACATATCCAAGCAGAAAAATTATTAGAAATTGTGTTACTTTCCAGTAAAGCAAACTCCTTTGCAAACCAATTATCTCACGGTGAAAAAAGAAAATTAGAAATTGCGATGTTGCTTGCGCTAGATACGGAAGTATTGTTGTTAGATGAACCAACAGCTGGAATGTCTTTAGAGGAAGTTCCGGCTATTCTTGAAGTGATAAAGCAAATAAAACAAACGAATGAGAAAACAATTTTATTGATCGAGCACAAAATGGATATGATTATGGATTTATCAGACTCTATCATGGTTTTGTTTAATGGGAGATTACTAGCGGATGGTACACCAACCGAAATAATGGATAATGAAACTGTTCAGCAAGCTTATTTAGGAGGGTTGTACGATGAGCATCTTACTTAAATTAGAAAATGTCCATACATTTATCGGTCAATATCACATATTACAAGGGGTTTCTTTTGAAGCACAGGAAGGAGAAGTGAGTGTTCTATTAGGCAGAAATGGTGCTGGTAAAACAACTACTTTAAAAACCATTTTAGGGTTGACACCTGCAGCTTCTGGTTCAATCATTTTCCAAAACCAAAACATTACAAAAAATGCGACACACCACATAGCATCAAATGGAATAGGGTATGTTCCTGAGGATCAAGGGATTTTTGGAGCATTGACCGTAGAAGAGAATATTAAAGTCGCTATGAGAAAAGAAGACGATGCTGCTCATGTGAGGCAAGAATTTGTACTCGATTTATTTCCAGACTTAAAAACCTATTGGAAAAAAGAAGGGGGGCATTTGTCAGGCGGGCAAAAGCAAATGTTATCAATGGCTAGAGCGTTTGTCAATGACAGCAAGTTGCTTTTAATCGATGAACCCTCGAAAGGCCTAGCACCTGTTGTTATCGATAAAGTAATGGAAGCGATTATAGAAATGAAAAAGCAGACTTCCATTATTTTAGTTGAGCAAAATTTTATGATGGCAAGTCGTATTGGAGATACATATACACTTATTGATGATGGGGAAACTGTTCAATCAGGACAAATGAGTAGCTTAATAGAAAATGAGGAATTGAAACGAAAGTATTTAGGAATCGGGTAAGGGGGTTAAAAGATGGAGTTACTTATCAATCTATTTATAAATGGTTTAGCTACAGGAATGCTTATCTTTCTTCTTGCTGCCGGATTAACCTTAATATTTGGGTTAATGGATGTGTTGAACTTTGCTCATGGTGGGTTGTTTGCATGGGGAGCTTTTTCAGGGGTATGGTTTTATGGATTAACGAATAGTTTTACGTTTGCAATAATAGGTGCGATATTAACTGGTATTATACTTGGGTTTATTACAGAGAAAATCATTATTAAGCCAGTTTACGGGAATCATGTTCAACAAATCTTGATCACACTAGGGTTTATGATCGTATTATCAGAGATGTTAAAAGTAGTTTTCGGTCCAAATCAAATTGCAGCTAAAACACCTCCCTTACTCGCTGGAAGTTGGGAAATTGGTGATGTCATTATTATTAAATATCGTTTGTTCATCATCCTAATTGGATTTATCGTATTTGGGGGTTTTCAATTTTTGTTAAAACGTACGAAGATAGGATTAATCGTTCGTGCAGGTGTGATGAATAAAGAAATGGTGCAAGCGCTTGGGATTAATATAAAACGAGTATTTTTATATGTATTTATGGCTGGAGCAGCGCTTGCAGCACTCAGTGGAGTTCTAATGGCTCCATATTCTGGAGTAATTTATGCTGAAATGGGGATGGAATTCGCCATCTTAGCTTTTATCGTTGTTGTCATTGGTGGAATGGGTAGTTTTCCAGGATCACTCCTTGCAGCAATCCTTGTTGGGCTTGCAGGTAGTTTCATGGCTTACTACGTTCCAGCCTTATCACTTGCGGTTAATATGATGCTAATGGCAATTGTATTAATATTCCGTCCGCAAGGTTTGTTTACAGCGAAAGGATGATGTGAGATGATATCAAAATTTCAGTTGAATAATGTCATACTATTAGTCATCATAGCTGCACTCGCATTTTTTCCTTTTATCTCCGACTCACGTACATGGACGATTTTACTTACTCAAATATTTATTTTTTCAATACTTGCAATGAGTTACGATATTTTACTAGGTTATACAGGGATTGTTTCCTTCGGCCATGCTATGTTTTTCGGGATGGGTGCTTATACAACAGCAATTATGCTCAATCATTTTGAAGCTACTTTAAGTATGTTTTTCATTTCGATTATCGTTGGCATGATTATCGCAGGAGTCATCAGTTTTTTAGTAGGGTTACTCACACTAAGATTAAAAAGTCATTTCTTTGCAATGTTAACATTGGCTGTTTCAGGTTTGTTTTTAGTTCTAGCAGAAAAATGGAGAACGCTTACACATGGAAATGATGGTTTCACGTTTAGAGCACCAGAGTTCTTCAAGGATCGAATGATGTTTTACTTGCTCGTTCTCGTTTGTTTAGTAGTTGTGTACTTTTTCTTGCGAAGATTCGTGGAATCACCACTCGGAAGAATTCTAATAGCCGTCCGTGAAAATGAGCAAAGGACGAAATCATTAGGTTTTCAAACACTTTATTATAAAGTAATTGCTTCTGTCATTGCAGGAGCTGTAGCAAGTTTAGCTGGATCTCTTTATGCGGTTTCATTAAGATTTGTAAACACTAGTGTACTTACAATGGATATTACATTAGATGCATTACTTATGACAATTATTGGTGGAGTAGGTACATTAATTGGACCTATTATAGGCGCAGGTGTCATAGAGCTAGCCCAACATTATTTGTCCGGACTTGCAAAAGAATATCCTATTTTCGAAAGATGGATTATTTTCTTCGGAATTATATATATTTTAGCTGTTATCTTCTTTCCTAGAGGGATTGTTGGAACGATTCAATATGCTTTTTGGAAACGAAAAAATAAAGCAGTAAATGTAGTGATACGTCATTCCAGAAGAAAGGCGGAAGCAAAATGACTATAGGAATAGTTAGTACTGGTGTATACATACCAGATCACAAAATGACTGCGGAAGAACTTGCAAGCCTTTCTGACATACCTGTAGAAGTAGTGAAAACAAAAATGGGGATTACCCAAAAGCCTCTCCCAGGTCCAGATGATCATACCGTGGCAATGGGGATCCGAGCAGCGGAAAAAGCAATTCAAAAAGGAGCAGTGGATCCGAAAACAATTGACCTAGTCATTTATATTGGGGAGGAGCATAAAGAATATCCTTTATGGACTGCTGCAATAAAAATGCAAGAAGAATTAGGAGCCTATCATGCATGGGGGTTCGATGTGGCACTACGTTGTGGGACTACTATTATGGCAATCAAGGTAGCGAAGAGCTTGATGGAATCGGATAGTACTATTAATACCGTTCTTCTTGCAGGTGGATACCGAAATAGTGATTTTATTGATTATACAAATGAACGAACTCGTTTTATGTTTAACTTAGGTGCTGGAGGAGCAGCGATGATCCTAAAAAAAGATCATCCAGAAAATATTATTTTAGAGTCTGACATCATTACAGATGGCTCTTTTTCTGAAGATGTTGTCGTACCTGTTGGTGGGACTAAGGTGCCCTTAACTGAAGAACATTTGCAAAAAGGACTTTATCGTTTGGACGTGTTGGATCCAGCTGGAATGAAGGCAAGGCTAGAACAGAAATCCATGCAAAACTTTTTAAAAGTGATACGAAATTCTTTAGTGAAAAGCGGATTTTCTGATAACGATATCGACTATTTAGCTATTCTTCACATGAAAAAATCTGCCCATGAATTTGTACTAGATGAATTAGGTTTAACAAATGAACAATCAATTTATCTAGATAACTACGGTCATATTGGACAAATGGATCAAATAATTTCGCTTGAGCTTGCACAGGAGTCGGGAAAATTAAAAGATGGAGATTTAGCAGTATTAGTAAGTGCAGGAATCGGATATGCCTGGGGAGCAGTAGTAGTTAAATGGGGAAAGGAGTTTTAAAAATGGAATTACAAAAAGTTTTGTTAGCAAATGGAGAGACAATTGCTTATAGGGAACGACTAGGTGGAAATGCTGTGATTGTGTTAGTGCATGGAAATATGACTTCATCAAAGCACTGGGATTTGATAATAGAAAAGTTAGATAAGAAGTTCACTATATACGCTATTGATCTTAGAGGGTTTGGGGAGTCCACTTATTTTACTCGTGTACAAGGAATAAAAGACTTTTCAGATGACCTGAAAGAATTTGTTGATCTATTATCGTTAAAACAATTTCATTTAATTGGATGGTCAACCGGTGGGGCAATATGTATGAAATTTGTTGCAGATTATCCAGGATACTGCGAGAAACTTGTTCTTTTAGCATCTGCTTCGACACGTGGCTACCCATTCTTTGGAACGAATTCAGATGGAACTCAAAACCTAGAACATAGATTACAGACACTAGAAGAAGTAGAATCAGATCCATCTAAAACCCTCCCAATGCAAGGATTATATGACACACGGAATAGAGAAGGATTAAAAGCAGTTTGGAATGCAGCAATTTATACGCATAATCAGCCTTGCGAAGCTCATTATGATGCATACGTGGATGATATGTTAACACAACGAAATTTGGCTGACGTGTATCATTCATTAAACACGTTTAATATCAGTGGAGAACATAATGGCGTAAATAATGGATCCAATCAAGCAAAAGAAATCACCATTCCAACACTCATTTTAAGAGGAGATCGAGATTATGTGGTAACGGAAGAAATGACACAAGAGATAGTTGTGGATTTAGGAGAAAATGCTACGTATATTCCATTAACCAATTGCGGTCATTCACCTTTAATCGATGATTTGGAGCAGTTATCAGATCGTATCGAAACTTTCTTTACAAAGGAGAATGAAATATGAGATTAAACGAAAAAGTAGCGATTATAACAGGTGCTGCTAATGGAATAGGATTAGCTGCGGCACAACGTTTCGCAGAAGAAGGTGCGAAAGTTGTATTGGCAGATTACGATGAAATTTCTGGATCCGATCAGGCGGAAGCATTAGTAGAACAAGGTGCCAAAGTAAAATTTATTCAAGTAGATGTAGCGGACCGTGAGAGTGTGGACTCTCTTATTCAAAAAACAATTGATCATTACGGAAAAATTGATATTTTAGTAAATAATGCTGGAATAACGAGAGATGCAATGCTAACTAAAATGACAGAAGAAGATTTTTCACGTGTGTTAGATGTTAACTTAAAAGGTGTCTTTCATTGCACACAAGCAGTAGTGCCTTATTTAATCGCACAGGGTTTTGGAAAAATCATTAATACATCCTCTGTAACTGGTGTATATGGTAACGTCGGTCAAACAAATTATGCTGCATCTAAAGCAGCTGTAATTGGGATGACAAAAACTTGGGCTAAAGAGCTAGGGCGAAAAGGAATTAATGTCAATGCCGTTGCTCCAGGATTTACGCGTACAGCAATGGTTGAGAAGATGCCAGATAAAATAATAGATCAAATGAAATCCGTTGTTGCCCTCCAACGACTTGCGGATCCAAAAGATATTGCGAATGCTTATTTGTTTCTAGCTTCTGACGAATCGAGTTATGTGCATGGGCATGTGTTACAAGTGGATGGCGGTATTATGATGTAATGAAAGGAGCGGTGCAATTTGTATACAGAGCAAACTTGGATATATAAACGGGCAGCACTGTCTCCAAAGAAGATTGCTTTAATAGATATTAATACAGGCGAAAAATGGAGTTATCAAACGTTAACTAACCATATTTCTAAATGGGTTCATTATTTTAATCTTCAACAATATCAGAAAGGCGATAGAGTTGCTATTTTGTCTCAAAATAGAATTGAACTATTTGCTATCTTATTTGCATGTGGTTTAAAGGGGATTCTTTATGTTCCACTCAATTTCCGATTAAGTGAATTAGAACTGTTGTATATTTTGGAAGATTGTCAACCAGTTCTCATTATCCACGATGCAGAACATCAAATTATTAGTAGTAAGTTTACAAAAATCAATCGATTATTAATATCGAGTATGAAAGATAACAATTCAGAGTTATCACCTCCCTATTCTAATTGTTCTCTAACTGATCCATGGCTTATCATTTACACTGGTGGAACTACTGGTAAACCAAAAGGAGTAGTGCTCTCTTTTGATGCGGTTAATTGGAATGCTATCAACACGATTATTAGCTGGGGTTTAAATAAAACGGATTGTACACTCAATTATATGCCAATGTTCCACACAGGAGGTTTGAACGCCCTTTGTATTCCTGTTCTAATGGTAGGTGGAACCGTTGTCACTGGTAGTCGTTTTCATGCAGAAGAAGCCTTAATAGCTTTAAATACATATAAGACGACTATTTCGTTATTCGTACCAACGATGTATCAATCGATGCTTCAAACGGATTATATGAAAACAGCCACATTTCCGACTGTCAAAGTTTTTTTATCTGGTGGTGCTCCATGTCCCAAAACAATTTACAAGGAATTTGAAAAGAAAGGAATTCTTTTTAAAGAAGGGTATGGTCTAACAGAGGCAGGACCAAATAATTTTTTTATTCAACCAGAAATAGCAAGGAATAAAATAGGGTCTGTAGGGAAATGTATGCAATTTAATGAAGTAAAAATTTTAAATGAATTAGGAGAAATTTGTAAGATAAACGAAATTGGGGAGTTATATATTTCTGGAAAGCATGTATTCACTAAGTATTGGAACAATGAGCTAGAGACGAGTCATACGCTCGTTAATGGATGGTTAAAAACAGGGGATTTAGCAAAAATGGATGCAGACGGGGATTATTTTATCGTAGGTCGAAAAAAAGAACTAATCATTTCTGGTGGAGAAAATGTATATCCTCAAGAAGTGGAGCAGTGTCTCATATTACATCCTAATGTACTAGAAGTAGCAGTGATAGGTGTAGAAGATGATAATTGGGGAGAATGCGTTACTGCCTTCATCACATGTAAAGAACCGAACGAATTTGATGAATCAGAGATTAATACCCATTGTAGAAACTCACTTGGAGGCTTTAAAGTTCCAAAAAAGATTTTTATTGTAGAAGAACTTCCACGAACTGATATTGGTAAAATTGATAAAAAAAGATTGTTACAATTAGCTGTAGAGTAGTCCTTTACAGCTTTTTAAATTGTCTTTTTGTATAATAGGTATAGAGGTGACTTTCAAATGTTTATAAGTGAAAAAGAAATTGAAGTACGATATGCAGAAACAGATCAAATGGGTGTTGTATATCATGCAAACTATGTTATTTGGTTGGAAATAGGACGTACTCAACTAATTCAAGACTTAGGTTTCACATATGCTGGGCTAGAGGAATACGGTTATATATCACCAGTAACAAATGTGAATATTAGCTATAAATCTTCTGTTAAATACGGTGAAAAAGTAATCGTTAAAACATGGATTGAAAACCATGGTAAATTACGAACTACTTATGGATATGAGATTGTACATAAGGATGGCACTATTGCATCTACAGCGACATCAGAGCATGTTATCGTAAAAAAAGACACTTTTCGACCAATTTCTCTGAAGAAAATAGATCCTGATTGGGATGCGAAATATGCCGAAATCGCCAAGGTAAATGATTAATGGCTTTTGGCATAACTCGAGATGAACTTAATGAGTGGAAGAGACAAGTAAGAAACGAGCAAATAGCATTCCTTACTCACTATTGGGTTGATAAGCGATTCCCCGGATGCAAGACAGTTACAAAAGTAGGTTGCAGCAACATCTCTACTTTAATAGAGTGGGGTAAAAAATATGGATTAAAAGAACAATGGATTGATTTAAAAGAAGGATATCCTCATTTTGATTTGTTCGGAAAATACGAATATGACATTATGGAAGAAGAAGGACTTCTATCACAATTAAATAAATTCAAATAAAAAAAAGCGTGGTATAATCACGCTTTTTTATATGTATAAGATAATTCGTCTAATTTTGAATCTAGATTGACATACAGATCATGACCATCAAAGAACCATTCATCTCGTTCTTCGATAAAGAATAATATATTTTCTAACATTAATGTAACAGAAGGTATAACTGGGGTATCCATGGTCATCCCAATAGAAAACCCATCATGTAAAGGACTTGATCCACCGTAACGAGCATAAAAGCGAATTTTGTCTCCAGCTTTTGCTTCCATTTCTTCTTTGAACCAGTTCATTGCTTCTGAAGAGATGAATATTTTCAAACTAATCACCAGCTTTCAATAGGTTAAATCCACTTTACTTTCGGTTCGGTTCCTGCTTTGATTCTTTTAATATTCGAACGGTGTCGATAAAAGATAAAGATTGCAATTAGTAAAACGACTCCGATTAAAGGTAAATCATGTTCAAAAGTAAAATAATAAATTATAGAATATAGTAAGGCAATGATTGCTAAGATCATTGAAGTTAGAGACACCATTTTAGTTAACTTAAGCACAACCAAAAAACCAACTATTAATAATACAAATATAGGCCAGTTATAACCAAGCAATATTCCTCCGGAAGTGGCGACCGCCTTACCACCTTTAAAGTTAGCGAAAATTGGGAACATATGGCCAATAACTGCAACTATGCCAAGTATTAAAGGATGAACATTAGTAGATTCAAAAAAAGGTAACAAACCAAGTAGAGTAGCAGCAGTTCCTTTTAGTATATCCATAATTGTAACAACTAAACCAGCTTTTTTGCCTAAGGTTCGGAATGTGTTCGTTGCACCTAAATTTCCGCTACCATGCTCTCTTATATCAGTATTATAAAATAATTTTCCAATCCATAAGCCAGAAGGTATGGAACCAATTACATATGCAAGTAAAAGCAAAATAATTATCGTCATAGCATACTCCTTTTAGTATAAAACTATTAATATATTGAACTCTTAGTTTACCATGTCCGGTAAGTACTGTTCAATGTAAAGAACGTCAAACGTAAGAAAATCGGTTAAAATATTTATTGGTTGAACTTATTATGTTTACCATGTAAGCTAAGTTCTGTTCAACATAAAGAAGGAAAAATGCATTCCAATAGAGAAAGCTACTGTATAGTAGATTGCAAACAGCCTTATATTTATTTACAATTAAAGCTGGCCCTATGTACGCAAAGTATTGACATACGAACAATCTGTTTGTAGGCTAAAAGAATAGATAAGAACAGATGTTTTGTTTTTTTGGAGGGGAACATATATTGAGTAAAACCGAAATAATAACAAGTTATAGTGATGATGATATTCAGGTATTGGAGGGGCTCGAAGCCGTCCGTAAAAGACCTGGTATGTATATTGGTTCCACAGATACAAGAGGATTGCATCATTTGGTGTATGAGATTGTAGATAACTCTGTAGATGAAAGCCTCGCGGGATTTGGAAATCATATTATCGTGACAATTCATGAAGATCAAAGTATTACTGTTCGTGATTTTGGCCGGGGAATGCCGACTGGTATGCATAAAACTGGAATACCAACAGCTGAAGTTATATTTACAGTATTACATGCTGGCGGTAAGTTCGGTCAAGGAGGGTATAAAACAAGTGGAGGTCTACATGGTGTAGGGGCTTCCGTTGTGAATGCGCTTTCATCATTTGTCGAGGTAATTATCCATCGCGAAGGAAAAAAATTCATCCAACGATTTGAAAACGGTGGAAAAGTTGTCCAAGCGTTAAAAGAAATTGGGACTACCAAAGAAACTGGTACATCCGTACATTTTCTCCCAGATGACACCATTTTTTCCGTTTCTAAATATAATTACGAAACATTAAGCGAAAGATTAAGAGAGTCTGCTTTTCTACTAAAAGGATTAAAAATAGAATTAATTGATGAACGAACAAGTGCACATGATATTTTTTATTATGAAACTGGAATACAAGCATTCGTTTCTTATTTGAATGAAGAAAAAGATGTCCTACATCCCGTATTTTACATGGAAGGCATACAGGATGAAATAGAAGTAGAGTTTGCCTTTCAGTTTAATGATGGGTACTCAGAAACGATTCTTTCGTTTGTAAATAATGTACGTACTAGAGATGGTGGAACTCATGAAACTGGTGCAAAAGCTGCACTAACAAGAGTTTTTAATGAGTATGCTCGGAAAACAAGTTTGTTGAAGGAAAAAGATAAGAATTTAGAAGGTTCGGATATTCGAGAAGGGATATCTGCAATAGTTTCTGTCCGAATTCCTGAGAATTTACTGCAATTTGAAGGACAAACAAAAGGGAAACTTGGGACAAGTGAAGCAAGAAGTGCTGTTGATGGGGTTATTTCGGAAAAACTTCAATATATTTTAGAAGAAAATGCGGAGCTTACGTCCTCATTAATACGAAAAGCAATTCGTGCTCAACAAGCTAGAGAAGCCGCACGTAAAGCAAGAGAAGACGCTCGTAATGGAAAAAAACGCAAACGCTCTGATACGCTATTGTCTGGTAAGTTAACCCCCGCTCAATCTCGTAATGCTTCTAAAAATGAACTCTATCTAGTCGAAGGAGATTCTGCTGGAGGATCTGCCAAACAAGGAAGAGATCGAACTTTTCAAGCAATACTTCCTTTAAGAGGTAAAGTAATTAATACAGAAAAAGCAAAACTCGCCGATATTATGAAAAACGAAGAGATTTCCACTATTATTCATGCTATCGGAGGTGGAGTAGGCACTGACTTCCAAATAGCTGATATTGCATATGATAAAGTAGTAATCATGACTGATGCTGATACAGATGGAGCTCATATTCAAGTGCTGTTATTAACCTTCTTTTATCGCTATATGAAACCATTGATCGAAAATGGGAAAATATACATTGCTTTACCTCCTCTATATAAAGTATATAAAGGTCTTGGTAAAAAAGAAGTGTTTCAATATGCTTGGACAGAAAAAGAATTAGACGCCGCTACCAAGAAGATTGGGAAAGGATTTATGCTCCAACGTTATAAAGGGCTTGGAGAAATGAATGCTGACCAATTATGGGATACTACAATGAATCCTGAAACGCGTACACTAATTCGTGTAACTATAGAAGACGGTGCTCGAGCTGAAAGACATGTAACGACTTTAATGGGTGATAAAGTAGAACCACGTCGTAAATGGATTGAAGCAAATGTTAATTTTAGTTTAAATGATGATTCAAATATTTTAGAAAATGAAAGAATTCACACGGAGGATGAGTTAGTATGACACAAACCGAACGTTATCAAGATTTACCACTAGAAGAAGTGATAGGTGATCGGTTTGGACGTTATAGTAAATACATCATTCAAGACCGCGCACTACCAGATGCGAGAGATGGGTTAAAACCTGTTCAACGACGTATCTTATTTGCAATGTTCCAGGAAGGAAATACAAATGATAAACCTTTCCGAAAATCTGCTAAAACAGTTGGTAATGTAATCGGTAACTACCATCCTCACGGAGATAGCTCTGTTTACGAAGCAATGGTTCGTATGAGTCAGGATTGGAAACTTAGACATATGTTAGTGGAGATGCACGGTAATAATGGTTCTGTTGATGGGGATCCACCTGCTGCAATGCGTTATACAGAAGCAAGACTTTCTGCTATTTCACATGAGCTACTTCGAGATATTAATAAAAACACAGTAGACTATATTCCAAATTTTGATGACTCCGACTCAGAGCCTGTTGTTTTACCTGCGCGTTTTCCAAATCTATTAGTTAATGGATCGACTGGTATTTCTGCAGGATACGCTACAGATATCCCACCTCATGCTCTTCATGAAGCATTGGATGCTGTATTAATGCGAATGGAAAATCCTGCCGCTACAATCGATGAGTTAATGACAGTAATAAAAGGACCTGATTTCCCAACTGGCGGGATAATTCAAGGTGTGGATGGCATCAAAAAAGCATATGAAACAGGTAAAGGGAAAATTGTTGTTCGTTCTAAAACAGAAATAGAAGTAATAAAAGGCGGTAAAGAGCAAATAGTTATTACTGAAATTCCTTTTGAAGTAAACAAAGCCAATTTAATTAAAAAAATTGATGAACAAAGACATGATAAGCGTCTCGATGGAATAGCAGATGTTCGAGACGAATCCGACCGTACGGGATTACGTATTGTCATTGAAATGAAAAAAGAAGTAGAGGCACATGGTATCCTTCAATTCTTATTCAAAAATACAGATCTACAAGTAACGTATAACTTTAATATGATTGCAATTCATAATAGACGACCTACGATGATGACCTTACCGTTGTTATTAGATTCATATATCGGTCATCAAAAAGAAGTTGTTACTCGAAGAACTGCTTTTGACTTGAAAAAAGCAAAGGAACGTCTGCACATCGTTGCGGGCTTAATGAAAGCATTATCCATATTAGATGAAGTAATTAGAACGATTCGTGCTTCTAAAGATAAACGAGATGCTAAAAATAACTTAATGACTGCATATGCTTTCTCAGAAGCTCAAGCGGAAGCAATTGTTTCATTGCAATTATATAGACTAACTAATACAGATATAACAGAACTACAAAATGAAGAAGAATCGCTCAATGAGTTAGTAAAAAAATTAGAAAGTATTTTAGCAAGTGAAGCCGTTCTATTAAAAGTTATAAAAAAAGAATTGTTAGAAGTTCGAAAACAATTTGCTGAACCAAGAAAATCTGTAATTGAAGATGAAATCGAAGAGATTAAAGTTACGCTTGATGTATTAATTCCAAGTGAGGAAGTAATTGTAACCGTTACAAAAGACGGGTATGTTAAACGTACAAGTATGCGATCATTTACAGCTTCTAATGGTCAAGACTTTGCAATAAAGGAATCTGATTACGTATTATACAAAGAACCAATTAATACACAACATCATTTACTACTATTCACTTCAAAAGGAAATTATATTTATCAACCTGTTCATGAGTTGCCTGATATTCGCTGGAAAGATCTTGGCCAGCATATTTCAAGTATAGTACCTTTAGAAACGAATGAATCCATCATAAATGTAATAGGTATCGAATCATTTGATCTGGATTTATGTGTACTTACTGCAACTAGAGATGGTCAGATTAAACGTTCTTTACTTTCTGATTATGTTGTTCAACGATATGCACGCCCGATTAAAACTATCAATTTGAAAAAAGAAGATGAATTAATACTTGCAGAACTTGTTACACCTTCCGATGAAGTATTATTTACCACTTACAATAGTTACTCAGTTCGATTCTCATTAGATGAAGTACCAATCACTGGTGTGAAAACGGGTGGAGTTAAAGCTATAAATTTAAAAGAAGATGATTACGTAGTAAGTGTAAATATAATTAGTCAAAACAGTCAGGATGATATTACATTGGTTACGCATCGTGGATCAGTGAAAAAAATGTCCTTAAAGGAAATTGAAACAGGTGGTCGTGCGAAACGCGGAATTGTTACACTTCGTGAATTAAAAACAAATGCGCATAGAGTATTTGCAGTAATTTTAACGAATAAAACAGATGAACTTGTCTTAGAAACAGAAAAAGGAGTTCAGGAGATCGTTCAAACGAACACATTGCGCCCAACTGATCGATATTCTAATGGGTCATTTATTGTAGATACTGAAAAAGACGGTAAACTTGTTCGAGTATGGAAACAACCAATCGAACAGAAAGAATAAGGGATATTATGTGGAGAAATATAAATGTTTGGATTGTGTTATTAGGGGAATTGATTGCAGGTCTAGGTCTATGGAGTGGCATTATTGGCAATCTTGAGTTTATGCAAGAAAAAGTTCCATCTGATTTTCATAAATCATTAATTCTTGCAAGTGGACTATTAGCAGGTGTGTTGATAGGTCCATTTGCAGGGAAGATTATTGATCAATCTAAGAAAAAAACGGTGTTAATCGTGTCAAGTATCGGACGGGTTCTAAGTGTTTTGTTTATGTTTGTAGCAATTGCTACAGGATCAATATGGTGGATGGTATTATTTTTAATTAGTTTACAAATATCTTCTTCTTTTTATTTCCCTGCTTTGCAAGCAACACTACCGTTGATTGTAAAACAAAAAGAGCTATTACAACTTAATGGTTGGCATATGAATATATCCACCATAGCACGTGTAGCTGGAACCGCCATTGCGGGATTTGTCCTTGTATATTGGCCAATACAATCGCTCTATATAGTTTCTATGATTACATACGCAGGATTATTAGTGTTTACTTGTTTTCTTAAGATAGATGAAAAAGAAAAAGTAGATTTAAAAGATGGAAAAGGGAACAGTGGATTTAAAGAAATTTTTCCAATGTTACGAGAAAATACAGCAGTTTTCATGACACTTATTTTAACGCTTGTTCCAGTGTTATTTTTAGGATCATTTAATTTGCTCATTATTAATATAAGTGTATTGCAAGAATCGGGATCGATTAAAGGTATCATTTATGCAGTTGAAGGGGTTGCCTTTATGCTTGGTACTCTTGCCATAAAGTATATTGGAGCTAAATGGAAAATAAACAATATTCTTTTTACTTTTGTCTTTGTAATAGGTGCTGCTGAAATATTATTATACTTTGCTGCTAGTCCTGCATTAACGCTTATAACTTTTGCAGCGTTGGGGTTCTCGCTTGGTTGTTTCTTCCCCACAGCAATGACTATTTTTCAAAAGCAAATACCTAAAGCATTTCACGGTAGATTCTTTTCATTCCGAAGTATGTTGGATCGAATAGCTTTCCAAGTTGTTTTACTATCGACAGGAGCTCTTTTAGATGTCATCGGGATGCAATACATGGTCGTTGTCTTTGGCCTGCTTAGTGTATCGATAACGTCCATTTTCGTATGGAGAATGAAAAAAAATAAACTAGCTTTTATTTAAGCAAAATAAAAAGCATTTCCATCGGGGCGTAAACCTTGTTGGAAATGCTTTTTATGTTTATTTTGATACTGTTGTAATTTTTCTTTCTTTGTTTTTGTCATTCGTACATGAGTACTAAAATCAACTTCATTTCGAAAAGCAGATACATCTTTTCCTGTGTTTCGAAGCTGGTGGGCACGTTTTTTAAATGCAGCGGATTTTGCCATCTAAATCACTCCTATAATAATTATTTCTTTCAAAGGATAGCGTATATTAATTTTTATTAAAATACAAGTTACGAAACTCAGTTAAAAGTTGTCCTTGGTGATAATTTATTCCTATATTCATACTGAGTTTAGTCGTAATTGTAGATTCATTTTTAGTATTATGAAATATTGTGTTGTTTGGAGTTCAGCATTTCCTTTATACTTCTTAAGAAAAAAAGTAAACAGCCTTATTGCAAGACTGTTTGGGTGTTATCGAATCCAAACAGTCTTTTTTACAGACAAGTATATAAATTTTATATGCCATGAATAGTTTGATTTTCGCTGTTGGCGGACGCTTTCTTACCTCTAGTCAAGAGTAATTTCTATAAAAAGCAAATTAAAGATAGTGATCCATCAATGAGTTGTTGCTTTCCGTTCCGGCGCTCGCTTTCGGTGCAAAAAAACATTTGCTATTCCCGCAGGAGTCGAGCACCTGCACTCCAAGCAACAATGAACAATAAACAAGGGGACTTATCAATAATCACCTTTAAATTTAATTACTTTATTAGGATTTTCTCCTTCTATAAGGTGAAATGCGACTTTCAGGAACTTATTCACACATGCGATTACCGCAACCTTATGATGCTTACTCTGAGGTTGCTTTTTTAGTTGATCATAATAATTTACAATTTGATTTCGGGAACTTTCTCGCTGTGAAATCATCGACATTATCATTAAAAATAGGATTTTCCGCAACCTCCTATTTCCACTTTTATTAATACGGTCCTGATACTGAAACTTTCCGGATTGATTGCGTTGAATATCGATGCCCGCCAGAGACGAGTAACCGCAGGAGCAAGTGTTTCGTCCAAAGCTAGGGAATTAGCGAAGCCAAGATGCGCTTAAAAGGCATCTGGACTTTTCTTAATCTATTCAAATTATAGTTTTTATGAATGGTATACTAAACCAACAAATTATCAGACTAGTAACATAGCACTTTTAAAATTTGACTTTTGTGACTATTTATCCATATAATTATATTTGACAATTCTGAAATCTGTTGAGTGAGAGGTGACAAATATGTCGCAAATCGAGATTAGAAATTTCCAAGAAAACGATATGCAGCTTTTGAAAAAATTCCGTGAATATTTAACATCTGAACAGAAAGTTGTTTTTTGGTGGGTAGGACCAAAAGAAAATTGGCAAAATGTATTTTGTGCATTTGAGGACGAACAAATGATTGCAAAAGGACAGGTGCAAATTGTCTCAGAAATCCCCACGGGCAATACAGGTCATCACAAAATCTTTATGAATCTTAAGATTCTACCGGAGCGAGAAGAGGATAATAATCTCTATGATTCTTTGTATAAATTATTGTTACAAAGAGCAAGTGAATTAAAACAAACCCTCTCAAGTCAAAATAAAACGATGCTATGTGTTGGAAATTATTCAACTGAAGAGCGAAATAATTCATTTTTCATACGACAAGGTTTTGAATACATAGAGAGTATATTCTCAATGCAAAGGGATTTAGATAAGCCTATCGGCAAATTTAAAATAAAAGCACCTTATCAATTTCGCTACTGGGAAATGGCAACTGATATGGACAAGAAGGAATATTTAAAAGTAGAAGCTGAAATTTGGCCAGATTCACCACTTAGATTGGATCGATTAATTGAGTATCAAAATAACCCATTATGGAAAGCCCTATCTGTATGGCGTGATAATACACTAATTGGTAGCGTGATGGTATGGAAAGAAGACGGGCAAGGCTGCATTGAGGATCTATTTGTTCGTGATTCCGACAGAAAGCAAGGGATTGCAAAATATTTACTTTCTGAAGCACTGTTTTATCTAAAAGGGAACGGTTGTAAATCAGCATTTCTAGACGTTAATACAAACAATGAATCTGCATTGTCATTATATGTTTCTGTAGGTTTTGAACAAGAATGCGAAGAGGTTCGGTACTCAAAGGGAATATAAGTAAAGAGAATTAATAAAAAACGATAGATATCACTCCAAAAATGAATGATGAATTGATAGGAGGTAAGTAGTTGAATGGGTTTTAAAAATTGTCTGGAGCAATATATTAAAGCTACAAACACTCATAATTTTGAAAACGTTAAAAGTCTCTTGCATCCAAATGCAGTTTATTGGTTTTCAGATAAAACTTGTACAACTATAAATGAAATTCAAAACTATTTTGAAAATGCATGGGATGTTATTAAAGAAGAGGTCTATGCTGCATCCAATGTACATTGGTTAGTAGCTGATGAAAAAACGGCAACTTGTATTTATACATATCACTATGAAGGTTATTATGATGGCAAATTTGTTTTTGGAAGTGGACGAGCGACAAATGTTTTTATTAAAGAAAACGAGCATGATTGGAAGTTAATACACGAACATTTAAGTAGTATCTCATAATGTGAATTTAAGGATATAAATACCTTGCACAATAATTTATTTAAATGGAGGAGAAGGCATTATGTTTTTACTTTTTTATTGATCTTTTCATATGGTAATGGCATCAATATTACTTAAAATTGAAAAGAGGGTTTATAAATGATTAAATATACAACTGAATTAGAGAATATACAGCCTGAGTCATTACAAGGTTTTTTTGTCGATTGGCCAAATCCACCTTCACCTGTAACACATTTGAAATTGTTAAATGGTAGTTCTCACAAAATATTAGCTATAGATTCCGAAAGTGGGGAAGTAGTAGGGTTTATAACAGCAATTAGTGATGGAGTTTTAAGTGCATATATTCCACTTTTAGAAGTATTACCTGCATATAAAAATAATGGTATCGGTAAAGAGCTAGTACAAAGAATGATTGAGGAACTTAAAAACCTCTATATGGTTGATTTACTATGTGATGACCATTTACAGCCTTATTATGAGAAACAAGGAATGATGAAAGCTTCCGGCATGATAATTCGAAACTATCAACATCAAGCTGGTATACTAGAATAATTACTTTAAACAGGGGAATCTGATGATAATAAAGTTAGCTGGGGTAAGTGATTTAGTACAGATACTAGAAGTTTTAAATAAGGTTACTATTGCTTTGCAAAATAAGAATATAAATCAATGGTCTTATCCTTGGGATTCTGAGTATATTAGTAATGAAATTAGTGAAGAAAAATCGTATAAATTAATGCATAATGAAAGTGTAATTGGTACTTTTTTTATTGAAACAATTGATAAAATAGGTGAATATATAATTGAGCCTGAAAGCTTATATTTATCAAAAATTGCAATTCTACCAGAATACCAGGGAAGTAATATAGGTTCTAAAATAACTGACTTTGCATGTACTAATGCTCAAAAATTAAACAAAGTACTATATATAGATTGTTGGGCTGGGAATATAAAACTTAAAGAATTCTATTCTAAAAATGGATTCCAATATATTGGCGATTTTAGTGAAGAGGATTATTTAATTAGTATTTTTAGATCTAGTAAGAAGTAGTATTATTAATTTTCTAGACAGCAATCGTAAACAATGATAATTATTGTTTACGTTTGCTTTTTTAATTACAAATAGTGAGAAGCTGAGTAATAAAAAAAATTTTCAGAATTTATTAATGGTAGATACAGCAAAGATTCCAGTATTGTGAGGACGTGAATAAATTGTAGTGAATAAAAGAATTATTGATATGCTACAAGTTGTTATTCAATGATAATTTGATGCAAAACGATATTTGATTAAAAACAAATTTCATAAATACTAAAAATGTTTAAATTTTTCTCGAATATCTCAATGTTTCAAGTATACTTTATTAATGAGATGCAACTGCGAATAATATATATTATGTAAACTAAAAATTAAAAAATAAAAGAAGGTTCAACATTTACCCACTTCTTTCTTTAATTATTGAATACTGTTTATTAATCTTTATCTCCACAATCTATTTAATTATTTCTATGATCAATATTATTCTAAATTTGACTGACTTATTCTGCTTTTAAAATCTTTCTTTAAACTATTAGAAAGAATTCGTTCATTATGCTTAAAATTTCTTATTGCAATCGCAGAAATTCCACTTTATAGCTCTATTTCTCTTGTTTTTATAGCGCCTATATACATGTGGATAATCACTTTATCTATCATTCCAGGATTTCTACCAATAGCTATTTTCTATAGTTACTTCTTACAGTAAGAATACAAACGTTCTATATATCAAATATATTCCTTCGTTTCTTCTAGTGACACACGTTTTTGTTTACATAATATTATTATGGTATCTAGCCTAAGTATTATTTATGTTAAGTGATAGAATCGATACGATCACTGCTGCAAATGTTATTGCAAACATTAATGTTTTAAATGCTTTCACTGGCATCTTCTCCCTCCTTCGGGAGTGTTGAAACATGTATACTCATCAAATTTTCCGGTTCCTTTGCAAACCGTGCATTTTATGTCCATTGGTATGGGTAAGAAAATTTTTATTTTTCCAGTACCATTACAGTTTTTACATATCATTTGCAGTACCTCCTCTATTTTTTAAAACATTATCACTTCAAGTTTTAACCTTTTCCCTATGGAGTACCTTAAGAAAATCGAATAGGTCTTCCTGTTAAAGAACCATTTAACCTATACCGACAAGGATTAATATTCCTGTTACAATGGCCAACCATATAGATTCACCAATGTTCCTAATACTAGAATTATGCCCATTTTCAAAGATAAAATTGCTTACGGCTACCCAATACATCACAAGAAAAGTAAAGACATAATTTATTCCACTTAGTTTGCTCTTTAGTTAGCAATCCGCTGCCTTTATATCCCACAAGAATAATGGTTAAGTATAGTAAGATTAGATCCACATATATCTTGTTTTCTTCTTTTCTTTACCCTAATTGTGTAATAGTATCCCAACATTTTTGAAAATCTCTAATAAAAACGAAAATTAAGGTAATACTAAAAGTAACAATCAATTGGAGGAGTTATTTTTGGATACTATTGAATCTAAAATTTCCATCTTTGCATTAGGTGGAATAAATGAAATCGGAAAGAATATGTATGTCATCCAATCAGCCGATGATATCGTAATTATAGATTGTGGATCCAAGTTTCCAGATGAAAGTCTTTTGGGAATTGATTTAATCATTCAAGATATTTCTTATCTACAGGATAATAAAGAAAAGATTCGAGCTTTAATAGTCACTCATGGACACGAAGATCATATTGGTGGTGTCCCCTATTTTTTAAAACAATTGAATGTACCAATTTATGCAACCAATTTAACGTTAGGCTTAATTGAAATTAAGTTAAAAGAACATGGGTTATTAAGACAAGCGAAGCTTTTTATGATCGATTCTGAATCAAAAATTCGATTAGGTACAATAAATGCTACATTTTTTAAAACAAGTCACAGTATACCCGATTGCTTAGGTATTGCATTCCATACTCCACAAGGCACAATTGTGCATACCGGCGACTTCAAGTTTGATTTGACTCCTGTGGATCATCAAGCTCCAGATATACACAAAATGGCTGAGTTAGGGCAAAAAGGTGTACTACTACTTTTATCAGAAAGTACCAATGCGGAAAGACCAGGCTTTACTCAATCAGAACTAGTTGTCGGTGAACATATTGAGGACGCATTCCGTCACGCACCTCGTAAAATTTTCATTTCTACTTTTGCATCTAATGTAAACCGGGTACAACAAATAATACAAGCTGCAATTAAGACGAATCGAAAAATTGCTCTTCTAGGTAGAAGTATGGTTAATGTAGTTTCTGTAGCGATGGAACGTGGTTATTTGGAAATGCCTGAGGGAACGTTAATAGATGCAAGTGAAGTAAATACAATGAATCCAGAGAATGTAGTCATTATTTGTACCGGAAGCCAGGGCGAACCAATGGCAGCCTTATCTAGACTTTCTTCCTCTAGATTTCGCCAAGTAGAGGTACTTCCAGAAGATACAATCATTATGGCTGCAAGTCCAATACCAGGAAATGAAAGAAGCGTCTCACGAATAATAGATAACTTATTATTATTAGGGGCAAGAGTAATTTATGGATCGGGAAATGTAACTGGAATGCACGTTTCTGGTCATGCTTGCCAAGAGGAATTAAAGCTAATGCTAACGCTAATGAAACCCAAATATTTCATTCCTATTCATGGAGAATACAGAATGCTTCATAAGCATCGTATATTAGCCGAAGCGGTTGGAGTTAATAGGGAGAACATATTTATTATTAACAATGGCGACGTAGTTGATTTAGTCGATAAAAAAGCAATTCAAACCCGTAGTGTAGATGCTGGAAATGTCTTTGTCGACGGCTTTGGAATTGGTGATGTTGGCAATATTATTTTACGCGATCGAAAAGTACTTTCAGAAGATGGAATGCTAGTGATCGTTATTACCTTAAGTAAGTCTCAAGGGAAAATAATCTCTGGACCCGACTTACTTTCGCGAGGTTTTGTATATGGACCAAATGCAGAGGAACTTTTAAATGAAGTAAATCAATCCATCAGCGCGACTATTAAGAAATTAAGTAATAGGAGTAAAAATCAACGAGAATTAAAGCAGGATATTAAAAAGTCAATCGAACACCTTCTATATTCACGTACGAAAAAAAGACCAATGATCCTGCCAATTATTATTGATATATAAAAATACACATAATCTCAAAAACCTTACTATTTAAGAATGTTTTTCTTATAGTAAGGTTTTTTTTTGGGGTTCAACCAATTCGGAGTTAGGTTAGTGTAAAATAATGTTAGAGGAAATTTAACCAATAAAGGAGAATACATGCATGCTAACTTCCAAACAACTACACGACATTGAAAAACTTCAAAGAGAATGTGAAACGTATGATCAGCTCCAGATAAAATTAAACTGGGAAATGCTTCGGAATAGAGACACAGATCAACTAGATTACCTTCATTATGAAAATGAAGAACTAGTTGCCTTTTTAGGATTGTACGCTTTTGGTTCAACAGTAGAAGTATGTGGAATGGTAAAACCAAGCGAACGACGAAAAAGTCATTTCTCCCGATTGTTCCAACAAGGAATGGCTACGGTAAAACAAATTGGTTCTAAGCGAATATTGTTAAATGCACCTGCAAGCTCTACTGAAGCTAAAGCTTTTTTAACGAAAAATGGAGCTATTTATGGGTTTTCCGAACATCAAATGAAGTGGAATGAAAAACATCTAGAAGAAGTACATGGTTTTACATTGCGACTTGCGAATACTGAGGATTTAGAAATGCGTATTCGTTTGGATATCGAAGCGTTTGATTTAGCTAGAGAAGATGCACAAGCAATGGAAAGTAGAATAGACGGAGATGCGGACAACAATATGTTCATGATTGAAGTAAACGAAGAAACAGTCGGGAAAATCCGCGTGAAACGAGAAAATGGCGAAGCATGGATTTATGGATTTTCCATCTTACCGACACATCAAGGAAAAGGAATCGGCAGAAAAGTATTGAAAAGAGTAGTTAAGGAACAATCTGAATCAGGTCACTCTGTTCATTTGGAAGTAGAAACTTTAAATGAGCATGCACTAGGACTTTATCAATCTATAGGATTCCAAGTGGTACATGCCCAAGATTACTATACGTATAATTAAAAATATTTAACCCTGGTTTCTTTACAAACCAGGGTTAAATATTTTATTTTTCTTCAATTTATTCTATTATCAATGTCTCCCCAGTTTCAAGCAGACTTTTCAGATTGCTCAAAATCATTGGCCAGCCATTGTTATAGCCTTTAAATCCATCGTTTTCTTCAACAAAATCTGTTGGTAATAGATCCAAATGCTTGAGTGATAATTTTACGGTCGAATTTATCGTTTTTAGTTCAAAGGATACCTTTGTTGGGCGTTCCCGTATTGTTTTATCTTCCAACCATTGAAAAGTATATGAAAGAAGATGATATGGCTCATTTATTAATATTTTTCCTTTGTCTGTAATCTTCCCATTCTTATCAATAAAAGAAACTATTGATCCTACTTGCCAATCAGTATTAACTTGTAAATCAAACCAATATTTTTTTATCATGTCGCTGCTGGTTAGAGCTTCCCAAAGCTTTTCTTGCGTTGTTGCTATGTAGATTTCATAAACAAACTTTGTATTAGTCATCATTTTCCTCCTCTATACTCAATTGGTTGTTCTGAAGTCTAGTAATTTATCTTATTCCACTAACATATTATTTATCAAATTATTATTATTCCAATCTTTCGCAAGCATTCCATAAACAACATGATCTACATAATGGTCATACAGCCACTCAGTTTCACGTACACAACCTTCTTCCATAAAACCTAGTCTTTCTGGAATTGCTCTGCTTTTTTTATTTTCTACAGCTGCACGAATCTCTACTCTGTTCAATTTCAGGTCATTTATCGCATAATCAACAAAAGCTTTTACTGATTTAGTCATTAAACCTAACCCTACATAGTCATTACCAAGCCAGTAGCCAATGCTCGTTGATTTATTACTCCAGTTGATTTGATGAAAACCAATAACACCAGCAATTTTTCCATCATACCAAATTCCTGCTTGAAAGCCATTATTCTCTCCAAATTGTTTCATCGTGGATTGAATAAAGTTCTGAGTGTCTGCAACAGACTTATTGTAATCGATAAATGGCAGCCATTCTTTCAAGGTTGCTTTTGACTGAATCGTCAAATCGAACAAATGTTCAGCGTCCTGTAAATCGAGCATTTTTAATTTAGTACTTTCATCAATATTGTAAGAAAACATACAAATTCCTCCATCTATAAATGTTTTTGTAAAATCTCTCTTATCTTCTCCTCGATCTTCTTTTCAACGTCTTCAGTTAAAGCAATTGCTTCTTTTGAATAATAAACTAGCTGATCATGATGTCCAATCATAACTGTATAAAGTGCATTTTCAAACATAGTTAGATCGTTTGCATCATTGCCAAAAGCGATATAGTTTCCTTTCTGTACACCCAATTCTAACAAAGCACTCCATTTATGTATACCTTTAGGACTAATATCAAGCACATTTTCATTCCGATGTGTATGTATAGAAACATTGAGTTCCTTGAGCTTCGTAGCCAATCTATCAAAGTTATTAGAAGTTAATAGTAATATCTTTACAATTGTTTCCAGTTCATCGACACCAACTAATTGGGCTAATTTCCCCGGATCCACATTTTGTAGAATCGCATGAGTTTCGGGACCAGTATAGGCATAGTCCCATTCTCCATCTATTAAATAAGTAGCTTCACACTCAGTGATAATCCTTCTAATTGATGCTATTTCTGTTGCCGAGAAGGCTCTTGCATATATTACTTCTCTATTTTTATAGATAAGTGATCCATTTCCGCCAATCATTGTGTAATGATGTAGATCTTCGTGTATTACTGGCAGCATATCTCTTATTGGTCTAGCAGATGCAAAAATAACTTCATGACCTTTATCCGTTAATTCTTTGAGGGAACGAACTAATCTGTCCGAAATTGGTTGCCCTTTAAAACAAATCGTACCATCTAAATCAAAAACAAACTGCATACTACTCTTCCTCCTATTCATAGGACCTGTTTTAGTTTACATAATATTATTATATCAAACTAATTGATTGAAAGGATTATCTTCGATCACTTGTTGAATTTCTTTATCCTCTACATGCGTATATATTTGTGTAGTAGATACACTTGAGTGACCAAGAATATGTTGCAGACTTCTAATATCAGCACCATTTTTGTACATAATCGTTGCTGATGTGTGTCTTAGCTTATGTGGAGTAATTTTTTCTTTACTTAAGCCAGAATCATTGTTGATTTGTTTAACGATTTTCGCCACAGTTTGGCGTGTTAATCTTGTCCCCTTTTGAGATAAGAATAGTGCTTCCTTGGTGCTTGCTCCTTGTATGTATGATCGTTCTTTATTCATATAAACTTGAAGAGATTGGATACAAGCATTATTTAAAAATACAGTACGTTCTTTGTCACCTTTACCGATAACATGCAATACATTACCTTGGATAGATGTAAGATTCAGACTGCATAGCTCTGAAACACGAAGCCCTAGGTTTAAAAAGAACATCATCATACTATAATTACGATAATAATGATTACTTCTTCTTATTCCTGTTATAAACATCTCCGCTTCTTGTAAATCCATATAAATTGGTTTTTTCTTTCCTATTTTCGGGGTTTCCAGCTCTTCAGCAGGATTATCTTCTAATAGTCTTCTTTTTCCTTTTAAATACTTAAAAAAAGATTTGAGTGTCGCTGCTTTTCTTGCTCTAGTGGCTGGACTATTATTACGCTGAACCTCACAGAACTCTAAAAATAAATACATGTCTTCTAATGATATTTGTTTAATAAAATCTATTGTAATCTCTTTAATACTGATTTCATTCATTTTATCTATTTTAATATCATCTCCCACTGCTTTCAGGAATCGGAAAAACAAAGTCATATCATATTCATATTCTTTTCTCGTTCGTAGCGATTTTCCTTTAATCGTCGTTAAATATACTAAAAAATCCTTTAGTAGTTTGGGAATTTCTCTATGCAAAATTTTCACCTCATCTTCTCCTAGTTTATCACAAAAAAAGGTTCCCAAATATGAATTTGGGAACCTTTTTAGATTTTTTAGTAATTTTCTAGTTATGAGCTAGATTTTTATACATAATATTACTAATTTCAGATTCGCTCTGAGAAGCTTATAACTTTTCTGTTGTGAGTTATTGTACGTAACTCACCTCTCAAAGCGAATGCAAAATTGCACTAGTAAATGTATTTTCTTAAGAAACATCTGATTTTTTTAATTGTTTTTTGCGGATTATATATACAATCGTTAGTAATAGAGGTACTAAAATAAAAAATACTATGGAGAGGGAGATACTTGTCTTACTATCAAAATGCGCTTGAGAGATAAAGTTTGGAGCAATAATAATTGAAAGTACAGTAATAATTATTCCTAAAGGATAAGTCATTGGACGATAATCTTTCAAATTAAATATTTGTGCCAACCCTATCGTGCCAGCATAAAAATAAATAGATGCTTTAAAATAAAGGCATATAATCCACAATGCAGCCATTATTACCTCAATGCGATTTATAAAGTTACCAATATTTATTTGCCTCGCTAAAATGTAGCTTGGATAAATTTGTCTAGCAGTTGTACTGGAACCTAGTACGAAAACGCATAAAACAGTTATAATAATAATAACTATGCCTCCAATAATAATTCCTAAAAAAAATGATTTTCTTCCTTTTTCATATTCATTAATAAGTGCAGGAAATATCATTAATAAAACAATAGCATTTACTGATGATATAACAGCTATCATTATGGAAGATTTCATCATTGTACTTAATTTGGAAATAAAGAATGGTTCTAAGTTGTGAACTTTAATTTCAGGAATTATAAAAATAACTAAACCGATAAAAAGGAATAAAAAGATAAATATCAGAATTTCTGCGGAACGTGCTAATGTTTCTAGTCCAAGACGAATACCCATTACTAAGATAATAGCCATAAGAATAGTTATAACTAAAATGGGTGTATTTGGGAACAATTGTGAAGCTAAAAATAATCCCTGTTTACTTAATAAACTTGCTGTATATAATAGAGACAAAAAAACAAATAGAATAGAACTAAATTTACCAAACCACTTTCCTAAAATTTTTTCGTTAAGTTGAACATAAGTGAGATTTGGAAACCAAGATGCAATTTTTGTGAAAAACCAGATGACCAAAATTCCGATTATTGTACCCATTATAGTCGCAATCCATGCATCTTGCTTTACATCTACAGCTATAGCAGATGGTAATTCAAGAATACTAGTACCTATCGAAAAAAAAATGACAAGTACAAGGAATTGAAATGAACTTATTTTAATGTTTTGCATTCCATCACCCTTTCTCTTGCTGCAATTCTTTTAATGATTAGTTATGATATCATTTAAAGGTTTTACTATGCCTGTTAGAAAATCAACCGGATTTGGAATTTTTATATTAAATGCTATCGCAATTCCAAAACCTACACCAAGAGCAAGGAGAGCTGAAAAGATAATTAATCCTTTTTTATCTTTATTTTTTAAAAGAGCAGGAACTTCCAACTTTACGATGACTGCTGCGATTAATAGTATTCCTAAGCTATTTACCATATTGAATTAGTCCTTTATTTTTTCTTTGAAAGAATTATTGATTGCACCTATTAACTTAAATTCAACATCTACTTTAATATTTACTTTTGCATCTAAAAACTTTTCTTCCCATTGATCTTTCACTTTTTCCCATGCTTTATGGTCGTCATGATAAATAGCTGCTCCAAATCCAAAAATATCAACACCTATTTCCTTCTGAACTTTTTTTATCGTCTTTTCAATGGAATCTATTTCTTCTTTTTTGTAGATTTTCTCTAATGCATGAAGTGATTCTTCTTTTGTAAGATCCATTTCGCATTCTACGGCACCTACATCTCCCGCTACTTGAATATGGATATCAATTTCTGGTTTTCCTTTATTCAATTTGCCTTTCATTTTTGATTCAAATCGGTATACTTCAATGTTTGCTTTTCCTTTTTTAGGGCATGAAATAGTAGTTACAGAATGCTTTATATGATTTATTACACTATTATAACTTTTGGTATCGAATTCACTTAACCATCCGACTAGTTTATCTCTATTAAAAATAGCTAATCCATCGAACTCAATCTGAGCAGCAGGCATGATAGATTCTACATTCGATTTATCAGACCCACTTTTCGGATCCCCCAAAATTTTAACACCAGTTAACACTGGTTGTTTACCTGTTCTTTGCAATTCTGTTAAAAGTTCAATGAGTGTCACTCCAATGGTATTTGCATAGGCTTTATCTGAATTAAGTAGCGTGAAGTACATGTCAGCAGCAGGTACGCTTTCTAATGGAGTTTGAACATTCAATATTTTTTCCGCAGTACTATCTTTGGCTACAGCAACGTAAAAATCCCAACGCACTTCCCAATTTCTTGCGAAAAAATCTAATGAATCTCCTATTCCTTCTTTTGCTAAAGAATCGCCGATGATTAACACTTGTAGATGTCCAAGGTATATATTTCTTGGTGATGCTTTGGTCAGTTGACGAATAGCTTCATACACAGTCGTTCCTTTTCCTTGGAAAATTGTTATTTGAGAGTGACCTGCTCCACCTTTCATTGAAAGCTCAGATGGTACAGCTACTTGTGCAGTGACCAAGTACTCATCATCAATTTTATCTAGACCAATTCCTACTGTTATTGCAAGTTCATTTAACTCTCGTTTATCCCAACATCCTGATAGGAAGAGAATAAGAATTAGTAGTATAAAGATGCCTTTTTTCACTGACTCTCTCTCCTTTACTTTTCCTAATCATCTTTACCCGGCTTAGGTGGAGTGTACTTTTGTCTTATTTTATTTTTCGTTATTAAATCAGGACGTGTAGTCATTTTCCATATTGGCACTCGTATAAATGCATCTTTTTGACCTGAAAGACTAAAAGGTGCTAAAGGTGACATATAAGGAACTCCAAAAGAACGTAAACTACATAAATGTAAAATAAGTGCAATCAATCCTATTACCATCCCATAAAAGCCAAACATGGCAGCTAGTCCAATAAAAATAAAACGTAACATTCTACCCGCAATTGCAATATCATAAAGCGGAGAAACAAAACTGGAAATAGCTGTTAGTGAAACAACAATTACCATTGCTGCTGAAATAATACCTGCCTCAACCGCTGCAGTTCCAACAACAAATCCGCCTACAATGGACATAGCGGCTCCTACTACTCTTGGCATTCGTAAACCAGCTTCACGAAGAATTTCAAATGCAACTTCCATAATCATTACTTCAATAAATGCTGGAAATGGTACATTTTCACGTTGTGCTGCCAAACTCATAAGCAAGGCAGTCGGTATCATTTCCTGATGAAAAGTAATAACTGCAAGATAAAAAGCTGGTAAAAGCAATGAAATCATAAATGAGAAATAACGTAGAAGACGAATTAACGTAGCCATAATAGTTCTTTGATAGTAATCTTCTGTAGATTGAAAGAATTGAATAAATACAGCTGGAACCATTAGAGAGAATGGTGTTCCGTCTATTAAAATCGCTACTTTTCCTTGCAAGAGTGCAGCGGATACTACGTCAGGTCGTTCTGAATTATATATTGTTGGGAAAGGTGAAAACTGTGAGTCTTGTATTAATTCCTCAATATAGGCACTTTCCAATATCCCATCAATGTCAATTCGATCCAATCTCGAATTGACTTCTTTTACTACACCATCGTCTGCTACTCCCTTAATATACATAATTACTACATTCGTTTTTGTGCGTTTACCAATTACCTTGGAATCCATCCATAAGTTAGGATCCTTAATAATTCGACGAACTAATGCCGTATTTATACGCAAGTTTTCGGAAAAACCTTCTCTCGGCCCTCTTACTACACTTTGAGCAGTTGGCTCGGTTACCCCACGTTCAGCCCAATGCTTATTACCGATAATAAAACCATTCGAATAACCGTCTACCATGAAAATAGCGTCTCCGGATAATAGATGTGTGAATAGATCATCAAAGTTGTTAAAATCTTTAATTTCACCTACTGTCATCGCAAAGTCTTTTAATGTAGTTATCAACTTAGGATTAGGCGTTAAATCATCTTCTAGTGCCGTTTCCTTAATATCTAACATTAATGTTTCCAAAATAAAATTTTGTAATGAAGTTGCATCGCTCAAACCATCTGTATAAATGATTCCAGCATTAATGCTTCCCTCTTTTCCAATTTTAATTTCTCGAATGATAATATCCGCGCTTTTTCCAAGAGTTTCTTTTACTTTTTGAATATTTACCTGAAGTTTTGAATTTAGGGCAACTTTTTCTTTTGGCTCCTTCTCTTGAGGCGAAGGAGATGGGGAATTTAATACAATATTATTATTCTTTTTAAAAAAACCCATACGTTCCCTCTTTATCACTTTTTTTTGGTATCTTTTGTCATAAGGAGTATTACCAAGATATCTCGAGTTTATACTTTTAGAATCGGTAGGAAATTTATAGAACCTTTCAAGGAGGCATTTAGCAAATCGAGGGAAGCGGCCAGAAGCGTGCCCCCGAAAGCGCCAGTTGTAGCAGAAATCAACCTGTTCATGGCTAAAAAATTTTCTTTATAAAAAAATAAAAACACCAAGGGCTCTTGGTGTTTTTAAACTTATATTATTGCTTATTTTTGAAATGCTTAATTTGTACTTTTTAAGGTTTGGATTATCCTTTTCATTACGAAACCATTCAATAATTAGACGGTTTATAATTAGTATTAGATAAGAAAATTTTAACGTTTAAGAGCAATATTTAGTAGTTCCCATCTGATACTCTCTTACTTTAAATTCTAGTTGTAGTTTATCGGGCATTTATATGCTTCGTGTAGCCATTTTTATGTCCTTTTAGCTTATAAATAAGTGTTCCAACAATAAACCCTACGATGGCCGGTACTAACCAACTAAAACCATCTGAAGCTAATGGTAACTTTGCAATAATGTCTTTTATAACTGGAGTCTTTAATAAAGATCCAACTGTTTCAAAAAAGCTTACAATGAAAGTTAACAAGATAGCTCCCTGATAAGACCCAGCATTCGGAATAAACTTAGCAAAAACACCAAGTAATACTAATACTATAGCTACAGGGTACAACGCTAGGAAGATTGGCATCGCATAAGTAACAATCGCTCCTACACCAGCTGAACCAAGTACAATGCCTACAATACATACAATCGCTACCCAAATACGATAGCTTAATTTATTTTTTGTTAAATCATTCAAGAAATCTGCGATTACAGCAATTACTCCAATTGCAGAAGTCAAACATGCTAAAGCAATTGCAACAGCAAGAGCTACTGCTCCTATACTACCAAGTGATCGATCGACTAACAGAGATACTAAAGCTGTATCCTCAATACCTGCAGGTGCAAACCCACTGCCGGAAGCTCCAAGAAATAACAAACCACCATAAACAATTAGTAAACCTAAGCCTGCTATAAGCGTACCTGTTAATGCCATCTTGCGAGCTGATTTTCCTTTATAGCCAAAGCCGGCTATTGCTGCTATAAATATTGGTGCACAAAATATTCCTGTAACTACATCTCCAGTTTGGTAAGCACTTATAAAAGCATTAGAAAATGAATTTTTAATATTTGTAACAACCGGTGCACCGATTGGATCGAAAATACCTTTCCCAACGATAAATAAAAGGATTATTACTAACACTGGTGTAAGCACTTTTCCTATTTTATCTATTACATTAGATTTATCCATTGCAAAATAAAAACAAATTGCAAAGAATACAATAATTGTAACGATGGATGGAACACTAGGAAAAAGTTGATGAACTCCTAATTCATGGGTAGTTGCAGACATCCTTGGAATTGTTACAAACATTCCGATTCCAACCATTAATAACAAGTTAAACACTTTATAAAACCAAGGACTGATTGGTCTAGTTAAATCTTCAAATTTCCCACCAACATTTATAATTGCAATAACTGACAAAAGTGGTAAGACGATTCCTGTTACACAAAAACCAACTAAAGCTACTACCCATTCAGTTCCTGATACATTCCCAATTGACGGAGGAAATATTAAATTTCCTGCTCCAAAAAATATAGCAAATAACGCAAATCCTACTATTAAACTATGTTGTACTGTTTTACTCATAAAATTCCCCTCTTTCAAATATAACCCCATTGAAAACCCTTACAAAACTACAAGAAATAATCCATCACGTCTTCAGCGTTATTATTCATACTCACGCTTTTCGTAGGAAGAAATGTGCGAAGTAAAGTAAAACTATAAGTTTGTTTAATTGACCCCCAATTTCTAATTTTCTAATAGTTATTTTTTATATTAAATAATTATAGGTAATAAAAAAAGGAGGTAAATATTTCACCCCCTTTGTAAAAACTTTTTACCTCAACTCGTACTTTTCCATTTTATATTTTAATAATTGTTTTGAAATTCCCAGTCTTCTTGCTGATTCGGCCAGTTTACCGCCCGTGTTTCTAAGTTCCCCAACAATTAAACTCTTTTCATATTCTTCGACTTTATCCTTCAGATCTATGCTTCTTTCCGGCTGCTTAATTTCAATGGATTTAGTTAAAGAATTTTTTATTTTGGTAGGAATATCATTCAGAGTAATAACTTTCGTATTTGCATTATTATAGGCAGTTTCAATCGCATTTTTCAGTTCACGCACGTTTCCTGGCCAGTTGTATTGTTTGAATAGGAATAAAACTTCTTCGTCCATTCTTTCCATTTTCATATGCATATGGCGATTATAAAACTGTATGAAATAATTCGTTAGCCCTTCAATATCTTCTTTTCTTTCTGACAATAAAGGCAAATCGATACGAAAAACACCTAAACGATAATATAAATCCTCACGCAATAACTTATTAGCAACTAACTTCTCAGGATCCTCATTCGTAGCAGCTATAACACGAATATTTAAATGAACATTATATGTACTACCCATTCGACGAATAATTTTATCTTCAATAACTTTCAATAACTTTGCCTGGATCTTTATATCCAATGCATTTACTTCGTCTAAAAAAATTGTTCCTCCATTAGCTTGTTCAAATAAACCAATAATATCTGGTGTAGCAGTTACACTATCCTTTTCAGTTCCAAACAGAATATGTTCCACAAGTTCAGTTTGAATCTCCGCACAATTAATAGAAATAAATGGCTGGGTAAAACGATTACTCAGGTTATGAACAGCTTGTGCAACAATTTCTTTTCCTGTTCCAGTTTCTCCATAAATTAATATGGTAGATTCCGTGTTAGAAACTCTTTGAATTTTATTTTTCACTTCTTGCATGACATTACTTTCTGAAATAAAGTTATCTATCGTGTAAAAAGTATTATTTTTTCTATATATTTTATTTTCAGCAAATTGTTCAAGCTTTTGGATATCTTCTTTATGATAAAAATGCTTTGAAAATTCTATTGCTCCAATTATTGTGTCTCCTTTTTTAATTGGAAAGGAAGAACTTTTCGATATATAGCTAAAGCCGTTGATGGAGGTTAATTTTTGTTCTATATTCCATAATGATTCTCCAGTTTTTAACACTCTCATCAACGTGCTATTTTCTATAGATAAGTCTTTATAAAAAGACGTTATGTGCTTTCTTAAAAACTCCTCGGGCTTTAACCCTAATTGCTGTAAAATATTCAAATCTGCTAAATCATAAAAAATGGTAATACCGTTTGCATCGACTATTAAAACATTGTCGTAATCAGTCAAATGATAAAGTTCGCTGAAATTCATTTATTTGCCCGTCCTTTCAAACCTTATGACTTCGGGTAATAATACAAATTTAAATAAAGCTCATAAATTCCTCAAACCACTGAGCGCATTTAAAAGAGTTGTCCCATTCAGGATCACTGTCTTCTATTCCCCAACAAGCATATAAAGTGGACATAGCTACTGCAGCCTTTAGAAGTCTTTCTTTATTTAATTGCATTTCATCGCAGAGTATATTGACTCTCTTTTCTAATAATTGTCTTGGATCTAGTTTATTAAACAATTGATTTGTTAGAAATGAAATAAAATCAAAATATGTGTCTCCTATTACTCCCTTTGGATCAATTGCAAGCCATCCATAATTATTTGAGTACAATATATTCTCATGATGTAAATCACCATGCAACAGATCATCATTGTTTGAAGAATTAGCTATTTCATAAAAATAAGCTTTTGCAAGAGAAACAAAATGTTGGGGGATGGGACCGTCATTCGATGGAAATTTTTCTTGATAACGGTCGAATGCCTGCATCCAATTTCTTACCGACGGATGATTAGAATTTTCTTCTACTTTTCTGCGTATAGCATTCCAAACGCGAGAAAAATGTTTGACTGCAAGATGTTCTTCTACTTCGGTAAGCATCGTACCAGGCTGTAAATGTTCTAATAGCATTGCACCATTTTTCGAATCCTCTTTTATTATTTTGACACATCCTTTTCCATTGTATGTTAGCAGTGTTCGTATCTCGTTTTCAAAATCGTAATTAGCAATTCCAAGTTTTAATATTCCTTTTTTTCCGTTCTCTTCTACTACTTTTAATACATAATTATAAGATAAATTTTCTACCGCACCTTCGGATTGTAGGTTCCATTTTTCCAAGTATGTATCCACAAGTGTTTCTAATGTACCTAGCCATTCTTTTCCTACTTCACCAAAAGCACCTATAATCTTCATCTCAAAAGCACGAGGAAATATCATCAATTTTACCTGCCTTCTTCAAAAAATTATCTCGCTATTCCTTAATTTCTCGCAAAATTACCATCGACTTCTACTGTTTCAAATATATTAATAAATGCACTTGTATCATGTTTCCGAACAATTTGTTTAATTTGCATCGTTTCATATCGTGTAACTACCATCATTAAAATTTGTTTCTGTTCCCCTGTAAAACCGCCATAACCATCAGTAATAGTTACCCCGCGATAAATGGACTGCACCAATTCAGTTCGAATTAAATCACCTTTTGTAGTAACAATCTGCATCGTCAGCTTTTCGTGATTTGTATAAATTGTATCAACCATCTTACCTGACAAATAGATAGATAAAAGTGTATATAAAGATATCTCCCAAGAGAAAACGGCACCTGATACAAGAACAATGATACCATTCATTCCTGTTAGAAGTAGTCCAACACTTATATTACTGGTACGTGAAATGATAATTGCAATAATATCCAATCCACCCGAAGTCCCGGCGTATTTTAGAATAATCCCTACTCCCAATCCACTAATAATTCCTCCAAAGATTGTAGAAAGTAACATATTATCTGTTACAGTAACAACAGGTAGCACATATAAGAATAAAGATAATGAAAAAACACAAATAAGTGTGCTAATCGTAATCTTTTTCCCTAGCTTGAAGTATCCTAAAACAAGTAGCGGTAAATTAAGAACAAAATTTAGTAATCCAGTATCAAAAGGAGTAATGATACCTAGTAATATGGCAATTCCACTAATTCCTCCACTAAGTATTCCTTGAGGAACTAAGAACAAATTAAAACCAAATGCAATAATAAGTGACCCAACAACAACAATTAAATTTTTCATAATGACCCCCATAATAAAAAGTACTAATGTTAAAATGTCTTAAATATCAGCATTCTAACGAAGTTACAAAAATAAACCTAGAATAATTTTGCAGACAAAAAACTCGTCCCTAATAAGGAACGAGTTTTTACTCCCGTGACCACCCATAATTCACAGTTTAACATAATAAGCACTCAATTAATAAACTATTTACATGAAGAAACGACACTTCTTTTTTTATATTATTTTAATGAATACGGAAATAGCTTTCCTTTAAGATTTCTTTACAATTATTTTGCCGTTGTCTAGTTGTAAATTAATCAAGTTTAATCCGTCCCCAAATATCGTTTTTGTATTTGAATGCCCAAAAATATCAATTTTACCTACATCCACATTTGCTTGAAAAGTCGCATTAGAAGGTTCTTTATCGGTTTGTATTTCAATTAGACCATTATCTGCTTTAAAATCAATGGATCTTTCCAAATTATTTGTAATTAATACAATGCGCCCATTATCAGTTTCCGCTTTTAACTTGCCTTCTACATTATCCATTAGAATTTGTCCGTTATCCGTTTTAGTAAGAACGGATACTGAATTCATATTCTTTAATTCTATCGAACCATTATCTGTTTCTAAATCAACGTTTTTGACCTTCATATTTTCAGCAACTATACGTCCGTTATCTATTTTTACTTTTAGTTTACTATATTCCTGCTCTGGTACATATACAGTTAATTTAACGTCATGTGAAGTTAAACCAAATTGAATAAACCTCCATCTTTTTTCTTTTAATTCAACTTCTAGAGTATTCCCTTTTACATCTGCATGAAAATTGTAATGGGACTTTTTTTTCATTTTTCCCGAAAACATTGCTTTAGTTGTTTCGGTTTTCGTTGGTATAACTTTTACTGACACATTATCACTCAGTATATGAATATTTGTGAAAGAATTATCTTCCACGATAATCTCATCTGATTTATTTACCAATGCATCCTTTACATTAAGAATAATACTAATTGCTGCTCCTACTAATAAAACAAATAATGATATAATAGCAATTTTTTTAATCCCCATCTTTTTAATCCCCCATTTGATTAAACTATTTCTTACATCTTATTATACTGTACAGACAAAACATTCATATGACCTCTAGGAGTGTTTTATATCAGTCTTAAGACGTAGGAATACGTACAAATACAGCCTATTCAAATTAGTTGTCGGTTTAATAATTCAAACGTCTAATGAACTTATAAATAATAAAAGACCGAATGATTGTAGCATCATTCGGTCGAAATAACAGTGGTTTCCTACAAGGCCATCGACTTCAGAATAATTTTAATACCCATCCATTCGAGGCATTTTTTGGGGTTAAATGAAATTATTAATACGATTAATGTTGAAAAGCTACGACAAATATTAATGCCTCGCTATTGACATCACTCCCTTTCATAGGAGAGTGATCCGACCACCCTTGATCCACCTATTCTATTAAAGCGGGAATGCTATAATTAGTTATTAAATTTTTTCCATGTAACTATATTAAATTAAAACCTTCACCATCGTGTAGTAGCTACTACCTGGTGGGTAATCTTGTACTTCCCCCACTACTTTATATCCCCTGGCCTCATAAAAAGAGCGTGCTTGGAATTCAAAAGTAGTTAAAAGCGATTTTGTTGCCCCTTTATATTTTGCAATTTCTTCGGTTTTATCAAGAAGTAAACTACCTAGCCCTTTTCCTCGAAATTCATTACTAAACCAGAACTTGTTTATTTCAAGCCAATTCCAATACACTTCTGCCGTAATTCCACCAATCCACTGATCATTGTCATTCTTTACAACAATATTTATATGCTGTACTTGTCCTTTTTTTCTTACCTCATTATGATGAAAAGACTGTTCATTATTATATTCTTTTATCTTTTGATTTAAAAAAGAGGAAAAGCCGTCATTCTCTTCTAAACAAATTTCTATAGTATAATCCATCTATTTTCACCTATCTTTTTCTATCTTCCTATTTGGCTTACTAATTCCAAAGTTTTCTCATTCAATAGATCAGTAAATGTAGCTAATTCTTCTTTACTACCTGTTTTGACATAAATAGGAGCTCCAAATATTATCGTTGCTTTTTTCATTTTCCGTAACTCTTTTAAGTTTCTCGGACCAGTATATAATGCAGGGACAATCGGTGCTTTTGATAAATTACTAATTGTTACAGCACCTCTTTTTAAAGGAACATCCTCTGCCGTTCTAGTTCCACTTGGAAATATACCAACAACTTCTCCAGATCTCAATAGCTTTACTGGTTTCTTTATACTACTCGGAGATGGGTTTTCTCGGTCCACAGGAAATGCATTTATTTTTTGCAAGAAATAGCCGATGAGTTTATTGTCAAAAAGCTCTTTTTTAGCCATAAAATGAATCGGTTTAGGCAGACATATCCCGAGTATAACGATTTCCAGCCAGCCCCTATGCGTACACAGTAGATGCTGGTTTTTTACTTTTACTTTTCCAACAAACATACAACTATTTTTGCAATTGTTAATGTAAAATAATACAAATTAAACACCTTCACAACATCTAGTTTTAGTACCTGGTACTAATTATACTTTTCGAAAAATAAAAATACCAGACCCAAAATGGGTCTGATATCTTCTTTTCCTCCAAAATATTTTTCCAAACGTTTCAACATATTCACTAGGAGTTTAGTACAACATTAGATTAAAGGTAGTTGATTCAGTCGCTTGTGGAAATTTATGATTACTTTCGTTCAAACTATATGATTTACTATCTGGCATTCCCTACATATCGATCTCTTGCTGCTCCTAGGCCAACTATGAATAGCAGTACGGATGCGCCAACCAATATTAAGAGTGGAGCAGTCCAGCTATCTGTTACATCATGTAAATACCCAAAGAGCGTTGGGCCAATAGCAGCAAGTAAATATCCGACGGATTGAGCCATACCGGACAAGTCTGCAGCTTGATGTGCATTCTCAGTGCGTAATCCAAAAAACATCATAGATAGACCAAACGCAAAACCTCCACCAATTCCTAATAAGATGATCCATAAAATAATCAAATTCGCACTTCCATAAAGTAATCCTAGTGTGCCAGTTAAAAGTAAAATTTCCATAATGGTAACTAACGTACGTTGGCTCGACATACGCCCAGCGATAACCGGAACTATAAATGTAAATGGTAGCAAGGCTAACTGCATGATGGAAAGTAACCAACCAGACTGATCCGAACTTATCCCTTGTTGCTTTAGCATTTCAGGAAGCCATGCGATAAGTACATAAAACACCATGGATTGTAATCCCATAAACAAGGTTACTTGCCAGGCTAGTCCGGACCGCCATAAATTCACATTCTTTTGAGCGGTCTGATTATGAGTGGTTGGGGGTTCCAGATAACGGTATTTCATTTGAGGAAACCAAAATAAAATGGATACGAGGCTTAAAATTCCCCAAATCCCCAGTGCCCCCTGCCATCCATATCCTAAACCCATTGCAATAGGAACACTGATACCAGAAGCTATTGCCCCAAATAAGTTCATAGAAATAGAATATACACCCGTCATCATTCCGATTCGTTTCGGAAATTCTCGTTTAATAAGGCTAGGCAACAATACATTACAGACAGAAATTGCTAGTCCTAATATTGCCGTACCAATATATAAATTAGTAACTCCTGACAAGGAGCGTAAAATAATACCGAAAGTCAAAAGGATGATAGAAATCAGAATTATTAGTTCCACCCCAAACTTTCGTCCTAATTTAGGAACAAAAGGTGAAAAAAATGCAAAAGCGAGTAATGGTAATGTGGTGATCATTCCAGCTAATGTATTCGATAAATGCATATTATCTCGAATGAGACCCACTAAAGGCCCTACCGAAGTCAAAGGAGCACGTAGATTAGTTGCTATAAAAATTATACCTAAAATAATCAGCCAAGACGCCGATTGCTTTCGTATTATAGATTTGAACTCTGGATCTTTACTAAGTTGTTTGGGTGAATTCATGATGTTCCCTCCTTAAATTTTAACTAATCAACTGATTTATTAATGAGTGTTTACTTCTTTTGAAGAATCATTCCATTAATTTTTCACTCCACCAATTAACATATGATATATTATATTATTTTTATTAAAATGTATACTATAATAAACTTGGTAATATATTAAAAGCTCTGATCACTACTTTACTTTTCCAACCTATTAAAAATTAAAAAAGGAATAACTCTCAATCACCTGTATGGATGATTAAGGGCTATTCCTTGTTTTAATGTAAGGTAGGAAGATAAAAAACATTAAATATTAAATCCCATATTTCAACAAAATATGAAGAACAACAACATCATTAGAATTGTTTATATATGAATGTACACCATCTGCATGAAAACTAATAGAATCGTATTCATTCAACGTATACGACTCTTCATTCACGTTAATCATAATTGTTCCTGTCATTACGGTAACAATTTCCATTGTATTATGGTGATGTTTTTCTGGATGGTATGTACTGTTCGGTTGTAGGTAAGCACGACACAATTCAATCTCATTACTTGCATTTTGAAAAATCGGTTCAATTATCCAAGTCTTCTGATCTCCAGCAATTCTGAACCCTTTCCCTGCCCGAGACACATTCACATTGCTTTCTGTTGAGAATAAGGCCATGAGTGGCAAGGACAAACCTTTTGAAATTTTCCACAACATACCAAGCGTTGGATTTGTTTCTCCACGTTCAATATTTCCAAGTGTTAGTTTGCTAACACTTGTTAATTCTGATAAATCTTCCAGACTTAATTGCTTTTCTTTCCGAAGTTTTTTAAGAGCAGCCCCAACTTGTAAAACGACTTGTTTTGAATCATCCGCTTCCACTTTCATTCCTCCCTTGCTATTTATAGTAAACATGATATTTATTAAGTGTCTAGTGAGAATTATACGGATTACAAGATAAAAATACCAGGCCTAAAGAGATCTGGTACTTTATAATCGTTACTCCATGATATTTAGTTTTCTTTCTCTCTTCCACATGTACAAAAGTAGTGCGATTCCAATCAATAACATCGAAGTATAAGCTGTAGCAAAGGCTTTCCATATCCAATTTTCACCACATACTTCCTTCATCATTATTACCGTCTCATCTATATATTCGTATTTGCTTTGAAAATAGTTTGATAGTTTTTGAAATAATTCTTTTAAAAAACAGACTGCCCATTAGACCGTTTTTCACCGATTTAATGTAGCTGACTTTTAACCTTGATACCATTTCGGAACAAGTAACTTAAAATCATCAAACTGATCTATTGTAAAACGAGTATACTTTTGAAACTTTTCCAATTGATTTATACCACCTTCATGTCCCCAAACTTCCGCAAATACAAGATGCATTGCTGCATACAAACGATGTAACATCCAAAAAGACTCCGGAATAGGCTGACAATCATGATAACCATCTAAAACACCTTTCGAATAATTTTTACTAATAGATACATTAAAATATTCCATTTTGTAAAATTCATTGATTGGATCAGCATATGTAATTTTTTGCATATCTATTAAACCAGTAAAAGTATTTTCATGAACCAATATATTACCAGGGTGAAAATCAAAATGTTGAACACAGTTTGGTCTGTCTTTTAATAAGTGCAAATTGTTTTGGATAAAAGGTAAAATGTTTTGATAGTGAGGATTTTGTTCAACGATTGCTTTAAATCGAGGTGCTTGTAATTCTATACGATTTAACCATTTCTCTTCCCAAGAAGGAAAGTCGGCCGGAGCATGGACGCTATGCATCTTCTTAAGCGTTTTCCCTACTTGTATACCAATTTCATATTGTTCATTTTCACTTTTCAACGGTAAAACTTCTTCCCCGTTTTCTCCACTTGCATAGTCTAAAATCATATACGCTTTATCTTCAACCATTCCTACATCATGAACATAAGGGATATGAGCGTCTATTGCATGAACTTCATTTATTATTTCTGCTTGTTTTGTTAACTTATTAACATCTCCGTGCGGTGAAATACGTAGTAAGTAGGTACAATCGACACACCATTTTTCATCATCTGAAAATCCTTCCTCTATTAATTGAAAAGAGGTGCACATATTTAGAAATGGTATATTAAGATTCTTCATTCTAATCCTCCAATTCTTTTGTAAATATTATAATAATATTATTTACACAAGAATTTCACTTTACAATATTTTCAGATATTTCGCAAATACAAATGTAAATGAGCTTACAACAAAAGAACTATTTAATGCTCTTAAAGAGACCTATTTCAGATGAGCCAAATAATAATGCCAAACTATTAAAGCGAAATTGGGAAACTCGTTTTAGCAGTGGAATGGCTTGCGTTCATTGTGGAAGCACATCTGTTAACGCTATCTTTGTAAGGATTGCAATAAGACGGTCAATGATATGACCAATTCACCATTCTCTTGCTCTCGCTCTCCAGATAATTGGATGAAATATATGGACCATTCTATTAAAATAATAAATGCACTAGGGGCATGCCCCCCCAATGCACTTTTAGTTATCGATAATGTTAATATTATAATGTTTTAGCCAAAGATTAATTTGAGTTAGATGGGCAATAAGCTGTGGGCCAGTCATTAGCTGCCCGAACCAAGGGGCTTTGAAAGAGGATCCGTCTGATTCTAGTATCTCTGCTACTTTTTGCTTGGAAACTAGTTCTAATATTGGGGATGTTTTATCGTTAATGATACTGCTTAACTTAGCTTTCACTAGTTTCGTATAAATCGGATGGTGTGTTTTCGGATATGGACTCTTTTTACGATAAAGCACTTCATCAGGTAGGATTCCTTCTAATGCTTTTCTTAATATTCCCTTCTCATGGCCATTCAGCATTTTCATTTCCCACGGGATGTTCCATGCATATTCAACGAGACGGTGATCAGCAAATGGGACACGTACCTCTAGGCTCGCTCCCATGCTCATACGGTCTTTTCGCTCAAGCAATGTTGGCATAAACCAAATCATGTTTAAATAAAACATTTCTCTAATTCGGGCTTCTGCTTTTGTTTCCCCTTCTAAATGTGGGACTTCAGAAATGGTTTCCTTATACCTCTCTTTTACATATTCTTTTAGATCAAGGCGCTTTTGCCAATGTGGGAGTAACAGATCTTGCCTTTCCTCCATTGACCTCATCCATGGAAATCCGTTCGCATGCAAAATGTCTGCTTGATAGAACCATGGATATCCACCGAAGATTTCATCCGCACATTCTCCTGATAATGCGACTGTATGATTCTGTTTTATTTGTTCACAAAACCATAATAGTGAAGAATCAACATCTGCCATTCCAGGCAGATCCCTCATCAATACCGCATTTTCCAAGAGATTTGCAAGCTGGTCATTTTTTATTACCGCTGAATGATGATTTGAATCCAAATATTGCTGCATTCTTCGTATCCATGGTCCATCTTCATCAGGTTGAAAAGAGTTAGCTTTAAAATATTGATTGTTTTGCTCAAATTCAATTGAATAGGTTTGGAGGGGGTCAATTCCTTTCTCCTTATAGTAATGAGCTGCAATCGCACTAATCGCACTTGAATCAATTCCACCTGATAAAAATGTACATACAGGAACATCTGCAACTAGTTGACGCTCAATAGCATCTTTGACAAGGAATAATACGCGCTCCACCGTTTCATCAAGTGTATGGTCGTGATGGCTACTTTCAACATTCCAATAACGCCACGATTTAAAGCCATTTCGATTAAAAGTCAATGCATGTGCAGGGCGAAGTTCTTTTATTCCCCGAAATACGCCATGTCCAGGTGTCCGGGATGGACCTAATCCGAAAATCTCCTGTAGTCCTTCACGCTCAATCTCCCGTTTTACTTGTGGGTGTGCAATGATCGCTTTAATCTCTGATCCGAATAGTAATGACCCATTTTCTTCACGGTAAAATAGTGGTTTGACACCTAGACGATCTCTGGCAATAAAAAGCTGTTCAAGGCTTTGATCCCATACTGCAAAGGAGAAAATTCCATTTAAATGCTCTACACATTTCTCACCCCATTCGATATACGCAGTAAGTAATACTTCCGTATCGGAGTAAGACTGAAAAGAGTATCCTCTTTTCAGTAACTCCTTCCGAATGTCTTCCGTATTATAAAGCTCTCCATTATATACAATCGTATATACAGAATCGTTTTTTTCTTTTACCATTGGCTGCACACCTCCGGCAGGATCGACAACGATAAGTCGTGTATGACCAAGTGAAACATGGCGTGAGCTCCATACATTCGAAGCATCTGGCCCCCGTTTCGATAATGTATTAGCCATTTTTTCCACGATGAAAACTTGTTGTGTTAAATCTTGATGCCAATCAATCCATCCTGTTATTCCACACACTCGTCATCACTCTTTCTTATAAGTTTTATTCTTTTTAAACCCACTCCTAATCTATTAATACTGTGTCATATATTGATCGCGTTCCCATGGATGGACTTGTGTTCTAAACATATCCCATTCGATTTCTTTCGCCTCCACAAAATGTGTTAATAAATGGTCACCTAATGCGGACGTAATAACTTGATCTGCTTTTAAATAATCGAGAGCCTGCGCCAAAGTAGCTGGCAAATCAACAATTCCACATTCTTCACGCTGAGCTTTTGACATCACATAAATATTTCGATCGATCGGGTCTGGAGCTTCTATTTTATTTTTAATTCCATCTAACCCTGCAGCTAATAAAACAGCCATTGCTAAATATGGATTTGCTGCCGGATCTACGCTACGAACTTCGACTCGTGTACTTAAACCTCGGGAAGCAGGAATACGAATTAACGGACTTCTATTTCTTGCTGACCAAGCAACATAGCATGGCGCTTCATATCCTGGCACCAATCTTTTATAAGAGTTAACTGTTGGATTAGTAATCGCAGTGAAATTTCGTGCATGTTTTAATATTCCTGCTAAAAAGTTTCTAGCTGTATCACTAATTTCTAATGATGCTGTTGGATCATAGAAAACATTTTCTTTTCCTTTAAACAGGCTTAAATTTGCATGCATGCCCGACCCATTTACACCAAATAGTGGTTTAGGCATAAATGTTGCGAGTAATCCATGTTTACGTGCTATGGTTTTCACAACTAGTTTAAATGTTAGAATATCATCACAAGCTTTTAATGCATCTTGATATTTAAAGTCTATTTCATGTTGGCCAGGCGCTACTTCATGATGGGAAGCTTCGATTTCAAACCCCATTTCTTCTAATTCTAAAACGATATCACGTCTGCAATTTTCTCCTAAATCTGTTGGTGCAAGATCAAAATATCCACCATGATCATTCAGTTCAAGTGTTGGTTCACCTTTTTCATCCAGTTTGAATAAGAAAAATTCCGGTTCAGGTCCAACATTGAAATTAGTAAAGCCCATTTCTTCCATTTCTTTTAATAATCTTTTGAGGTTATTGCGAGGATCTCCCTCGAATGGGGTTCCGTCTGGGTGATAAATATTGCAAATGAACCTGGCTACTTTTCCCTTTTCAGCTGTCCATGGGAAAATAACGAATGTATCTAAGTCAGGATATAAATACATATCAGACTCTTCAATACGAACAAAACCTTCAATGGACGAGCCATCAAACATCATTTTGTTATCCAGTGCTTTCGACAACTGACTAACCGGAATTTCCACATTTTTAATCGTTCCAAATATATCAGTAAATTGTAGGCGAATATATCGTACATTGTGTTCTTTTACCATTTCTAATACAATTTCTCTATTCATATCATCATCTCCCTTAATTGTTTTGTAGATTTAAATCCCACTCACCTTGACATATATAAGTTGCTTTTCCCCTTTTCCATACATGCCCATGTTCATCCCAACTTACTGTCAACATTCCACCTGGAAGTCGGACGTTTACTGGCTTATATTTATCAAGAAATTCATTTAATGTAGCGGCGACTACTGCTGCACAAGCCCCTGTTCCACATGCCATCGTAATACCTGACCCTCGCTCCCATACTCGGTAATCAAGCTCTTGTCTATTTTTAACATGAACAATTCCAACATTAACTCTCTCCGGAAAAAGGCTAGAATGTTCAATGATCGGACCGATTTTCTCTAATGGGAATGCATTTACATCATCGACAAAAATGATCGCATGGGGGTTCCCCATTGATACACAAGTAAGATGATACGAATCCTCTCCAAATGAATACGGTTCGTTAATGGCTGCAATGAATGGATCACCTTCCATCGGGATCATTCCTTTCAACAGTTTCGGCTCACCCATATCAACCGTGACATATTCCACTAGTTGTTCATGATGTGGCTCCACCTCCACAGTCACAACACCGCCTAATGTTTCAATCGTAAAGCGTGGTGTCATTGCGTATTTGTGGTCAAAAAGAAACTTAGATACACAGCGCAAACCATTTCCACAGTTCTGTGCCTCTGAACCATCTTCATTAAAAATTCTCATTTGAAAGTCAGCTGTTTTTGATGAGCGGATGAGAATTATCCCGTCAGATCCAATTCCGAAGTTCACATCTGAGATGTCTTTCGAAAGCTGGTGAAAGTCTTGATTTCTCATATCATCTTCCAATTGATTAAAAATCACATATGCGTTTCCCAATCCGTGCATTTTCGTAAACAACACTTTTCTCCCCTCCTTAAAAAATGAATTTTAAAGTGCAAAGTCTTGCTTTAATTTCTTCTAAGACTCGCTGTTCCTCTTCGTTACCATCAGCTTGAAATGTTACTGAAAAGCGGACATATGGTCCGGCATCATCCCATGGAACAGTAGAGATTAAATGTTTCTTAATTAAATACTGGCTAAATTCCTCTGCTGACTGAAATCTTGGACCATTTACTACTGACCTAGGAATTTTCGTATATAAGAAAAAGGATCCTTTTGGTTTTTTTACTTCAAATCCACAATCACGTAATATTTCCCCGAGAAGATCGTGACGCCGTGAATATTTTGCTGCTATCTGCTCCGTCAGTTCTGGATGTAATAGTGCATGTGCAGCTGCTTTTTGAATAGGAACAAATTGACCCGAGTCATAGTTATCCTTCACAGTTGCAAAAGCAGAAACGAGCTTAGCATTACCTGCTATAAAACCAATTCGCCAACCTGTCATATTGAAGGATTTGGATAAAGAATGTAGCTCGATCCCAACATCTTTGGCACCTGGAATAGATAAGAAACTTAAGGGACGTTCTTGATCAAAAACAAGTGCACCATAAGCAGCATCATGAATAACTATTAATTCATTCTCCTTCGCAAATCGAACGACCTCTTCAAAAAACTCGCGATTTGCTACAGCTCCCGTCGGATTATTTGGATAATTCAAGTAAAGTAATTTTGCTCTTTCTAACACACTTTCACTCAATGAATTTAGCTCTGGTAGAAATGAATTTTCTGCAAGTAGTGGCAGAAAGACAACCTCTCCTCCTAAATATTTTGTATGAGTCCCTAAAATGGGATAGTTTGGAGTCGGCATAATCGTAATATCACCTGGGTTTATAAAGGCGGTCGGAAGCATTGCTAGTGCAGACTTAGAACCAATTGCATGATTAATCTCTGTTTCGGGATCAAGGTCATCGATAGAAAATACTTCTTTCATATATGTTGCTGCAGCGATCTTAAATTCACTTATTCCATTATCTGCATAAAAGCGATTTTCGCTTTTACTAGCTTCGTCCGCTAACTTCTTTACAACCAATTGATCTGCCATTGAATCAGGTTCCCCAACACCGAGATCAATCAATTGCATAGTAGGATTTGCTAATATTGCTTTTCTTTTTGCCCTTTTTATTTTTTCAAACTTGTAGATTTCTTTTTTCAAGCCAAATTGTGATCCACCAATTCGATCTGCAAATAGCTTTTGTAAATAATCATTTGCCATCTCTATTCCTCCAACAAATTAAGCCCTTTTACATATAAAATTTTCATTCAAACTCGATATCTTCTTATTCTTGTTTTTTATACTAACATTCTGAAAATCAAATTTATTTAGACCAATTAAATAAACATTTGCACTTTTATGTAGGTTTGAAAAAAAGATGATCTAAATGCTTCTATTCGTTAGCAAACTTGGCGTTGAATTTGATTACTTGCTGTTATCTTGGGAATACTGGCGTTCACAATTAAAAGGAGTACTTAAAAGCGATCGGCTTTTTAAGTACTCCTTTTAATAGTGATGTTAATTATCGAACTTCTGATGGATTTTTCCCTGTGTATTTTTTAAATTGTCTGCTAAAAAAGTGAAGGTCATTATAGCCAAGTGCATAGGCGGTCTCAGTTACTGTCATACCTGTAAAATGCAATAAATGCTCCGCTCTTTTTATCCTCGTATGTAAGATATAAGATTTAACTGTCTGCCCAATAATCTGCTTAAATTTCTCGGAGAAATATCGTTGGGATAAATTTGCACGTGTTGCTAAGCTTTCAATTGTATGTGGTTCTCCGGGATGTTGCTGAATAAAATTGGCTATTTCTCGAATTGTTTCTAATAAACGATTACTCATATCATTTATTTGTTCTTCTTTTTCTAGTTCTTCTCTTAATAAGTGAATCATCAATTGCTTCAATATTAGCTTTGCCTCTATTTCCGCACCAAATGTTTTCACTAAAAACAAACGAACGTATTGAGTTAGTAATGATTCGAAGATAATTGTATTTTCTATAATCCGATGAGCTGGTGGGACCCGTCGAGGTGTTTCAGTTATATCAAAATGAATATAGGTTAAGATAAGAGGGTTTTGAGGATTATGTGTTGCAGATGTAAAATCACCAGGTTTGAACAGAAAACAGTGTCCTTTTTCCACATTATATGGCTTTCCATTTAATACTACTGTTCCTTCACCGCTCCATACGTAGAATAAATCATAATTCGGCATCGGTTTATCACGCTTTCTCCATTTCCAGTTTGTTTCACAATGGATAGTCGCAAATGCTGGTTTCAAAATAAATTGATCTGGATTTATATAGAGCACCTAACTCCCCCTTTGCTAATTTATTTTATACTAAATTCACAAGTTTCCACAACAACGATATATATAGAATTTAATATTAATATTAAAAAAGCTCTCTTGCATTAAATACAATGAGAGCTCACATTTTATTTATCATTAACTCAACCTTCGCAGAGAGAAATCTGTAAATGATATAACTGGGTAAACCAATCATCCATTGCTACAGTTGAATTTGTATTAATCTTGTAAATACTCGGCTTTCCTTTTTTATGACATTTTGAATAAACTCAATCAATTGCTGCAAAGCAACAGCAAATCAAGTTCATTCACTTCATCGCATAACTATTAGAAAAGCCCACCTTTTGTGCGGTCATCCGTATTGCATCGATTATGCCAAGATAAGACTATATAGCGAGCGAAGTCGATTGTTTTTTGACTAATAAAAAGATCGTAGGAGCACTTGGAACTCCTTTAAGAACACTTCGTTATCCAACGCATCGGGTAGGTTGATAAAGAACGTCAAGAGCACCTTAGAAACACTTGGATTAAAGTGCTTTATTCAGGTGCGAAAATTGAGGAAATAAAACAACAGATCAGCTTTTTATTCTCCTTACTAATTTGCAGACCGGACGTTCGTGAGTACATTAATAGCAAACATGATCACACTAAATACTACTAGCACTCCACCGATCGCAGTAAAAACCGTTGCAACTTCAGCCCCGTTTAAAATAAGTACTGAAAGAGCAATCATCATTACTGGAACTCCGATATTTGCACTCCAAAAATGGAGTTTTGCATAGAGATTTTTACTAGTGCTTGGAAATAAATGATACACAATTCCAGCTAAAGCAAACGAAGCCCATCCTAAAAGATTGATGTGTACATGTACTCCCTTTAATTCGTAATCATGTGCCATAGACATATAGAGTCCTAAAATAACACCAATAGCAAAATAGACTACCGCAATTTGAAGAAATCGGACACCCATTCTTTCGTTTCCCCTTTCGAATAATAGAATAATAGTGCTTATATATTCTATTTCAAAATGAGGAAGAGTATTCTTTCAACAAATATAGAATAAAAATGTCCCTTATTTCCAAACGTCGTTAAGCTTATCAGCATAAAAAAGAATTGCTCTTTGGTAATTCAATACTTCATCATCTTTAGTTGTATCTACCAAGCATTTTAATAATAACTCCATAGCACTCTGATGCTCATTTAAGTTATATAGTGTCATAGAATAGAAAACTTGAATTGCTTTATTGCTTGGAAATAGTTCGATTCCTTTTAAAAATACTTGTTTTGACTTTTCATATTCGCCAAGTGTTCTATACGTACTCCCTAAACCTAATAATGCTCCTTCTAATTCTACCTGTGAGAGCCCTAACTCAATTGCTTTTTCATAATAAGGTACTGCCTTTAACTCCTCTCCTAATACATCGTAACTCCATGCACATTGATAATGGATGGTTGCATCAAAAGGAGAATCTTTTACTAATTTTAGTAATAATTTATTTGATTCCTCTTTCTTACCGTTGTTTCGCAAATTTATGGCTTGTTCCAGTTCTTTTTGCATGAAAAATATTCCTCCTAAATAAAAGTTAAAAGGTTTATAGCCTCTCTGAATAGAATAATATAAAAAAGGAGTGAAAATTTTGAATGTAATGAGCATTATTTACTTGGTTCTTTCCATATTACTTATCGGTCGTATCGTTTATCAGATATTAAAAAAGAAACGGTTACCTCACAACAACTATACGCCATTCGATGATATGATGATGGGAATAGATCCAGACTTAAAAGATAATAATAAAATTCTTGCCGATACGAAACATGAAACAAATTATGAAGAGAGAACTACTCGAAAAGGGTAGTTTTCATTTTTATTCCATTACAAAAGAAATCAGTTCATGTTTCGTTTGAAATCCAGCAGCTTGATATAAGTGAATAGCTTTTTCATTTTGTGATCCAACACATAAAGAAACCTCTTGTATCTCTTCATAAGAAAAAAGATGGCCTAATGCTGCTCTTATTAGTGTCTTTCCAATCCCTTGTTTACGATAGGATGGAGAAACGGCAATATACTCAATCGTTCCTTCCCTATGAACCGGATTCGCTTCTACATACACATACCCTTTTATCTTTTCTATTGAATCTTGCATGATTAGTAATAAATTGTCCTCATCTATACGATTTAATATTTCTTCAGCACTATAATATGTATTTGGAAAAGCAAGTTTATGAAGCTCAATAAAGTTGTTTTTAAAAGAATGCTTATATTTTACGATTTCATTATGTTTTGGGTTCTGAAAGCTCTGTCGTATAGCTTCCAATATTAGGTGACTCCCTTTTTCTAGCGCATTCTTTTCTACTGCAAAGTTTCTCACATTCGAATTTTGTTTATTTACAAAAAAACGATAGGTATTTATTTCTACAGGGACAAGTTCATGTATCTTTTCCCACAAATCGTTTGCAAGCACACTAAAATTCTGACAATCCCTTATGAACGGTCCCCACACTTCTGCACTTTTACTTTCCTTATCGAAATCAAAACCTAATGCCCCTACTATTTCATCATTGGCGTATGCTACTGCAAATGACTCAGATAAATCCAAATCTGAAAACTCATGAAGAAGTGTATGTAATATTTCTTTTTTCTCAGAGCCACAATATCCAATATGTTGATTAGGCTCAACATTCATTTCTGCTAAAAAGTGTGCTAATTTCTGAGTATCTATTGCATTAGTCATTTTATTATCACCTTCATTTTCAATAATGATTAGAATTATCAGTCACTTAATCAGTATACCTATATTTATTAGGTTTTGCTATCTACCACTCTCAATTTCTTCCAAAAAATAAAAATTCCTTTGTTGAGTCGTACATCCCGTCCCATCCGAATATGATTCTAAGAAATCAATTTTTACGGAGGGTTCGATTGTATGAATTCATTAGCAACCTATTTCCTTCTTGGTGTTTCCTTAGCAGCACCAATCGGGCCGGTTAAAGCAACACTATTAAATACAGGTATAAAAAATGGTTTTTATCATGCATGGTTTTTTGGAATGGGTGCTATCGTAACCGACATAATATATATGCTTATGGTTTACTTTGGCGTCGCTCAGTTTATCGATTCTCCATTTATGAAAACATTTCTATGGTCTTTCGGTTTTTTTGTCCTTATGTATACAGGAATTGAAAATATATTAACAATACATACTATTTCCACCAATGCAAAACATAAAAAAGTTGTCCGTTTGCGACATTCTATGTTAGCAGGACTCTTAATGGCATTTTTAAATCCTTTGACCATTCTATTTTGGTTAGGTATATATGGTTCAATTGTCGTTGGAGGATCTAGAAGTACATCTGGCATAGAAATAATATTATTTAGTATAACGATTTTACTCGGAATAGCATTGGTTGATCTTTTTATGTCCATCATTTCAAGTACATCCAGAAAGCTATTGTCAGGTCCACTTTTAAAAATAATCTCATTGGTTTCTTCACTATCTATGATTGGTTTTGGAATCTATTTTGGTATCCAAGCATATCATTCTCTCTTTTAAAAGGGAAAAGCATAATAAAGCAAAGCAAGGGAATCATACATCTTAAACATAAGATATATGAGGTGTCCAAATGGATAATAAGAACAAAATTGAAGACAAAGTTAGTATCTGGTGCATCATAAGTCTTGCCTCAATTCCACTTGTCATGACACTTGGAAACTCCATGCTTATTCCAGTGCTTCCTATACTAGAGAAAAAGGTTGGAATTTCATCTTTTCAGTCCAGTATGATAATAACTAGTTATTCAGTTGCGGCTATTTTCCTCATTCCAGTTGCTGGCTATTTATCTGACCGCTTTGGAAGAAAAAAGATAATATTACCTAGCTTAATTTTTGCACTTATCGGAGGATTGATTGCTGGTTTTGCTTCTTGGAAAATGGACAACCCGTATACATGGATAATTATCGGTAGGGTTCTACAAGGTGTAGGAGCATCGGGTGCTATGCCCATTGTTTTGCCTCTTGTAGGTGATTTATATAAGAATGACGATGAAAAAACGAGTTCATGTTTAGGTATCATCGAAACTTCAAATACATTTGGTAAAGTGTTAAGTCCAATACTTGGATCATTAATTGCAGCTCTACTGTGGTTTTTACCTTTTTTCTCTATTTCTATCTTCAGTCTAATTTCGATTCTACTCATTTTTTTCTTTGTTAAGGTTCCAAAAGAAAAAGATGAACCCGTTAAGTTAAAGGTATTTTTATCTAATATCAAGAAAACATTCAAAGAAGAAGGTAAGTGGTTATTTACAGTGTTTCTAAACGGAATATTTGTCATGCTTGTTTTATTTGGCATGTTATTTTTTTTATCAGAAAACCTTGAAAAAGCCCATCATATTAAAGGAATCAAGAAAGGATTTGTACTGGCTATTCCTCTGTTGTTGCTTTGTATAGCTTCCTTTATAACGGGACGAAAAATTAAAGGAAATTTAACAATAATTAAAAGAATGATGATAATTTGTTTAATCGCAACCTCGGTTAGCGTTGTTTTTGTAGGATATACAAAAGAAAAATTAATACTTCTATTAATTGTCACTAGTATTGTGGGTATAGCAATTGGTGCATTACTTCCGGTCCTTGACGCAATAATAACAGGGAACATAGTAAAAGAGGAACGGGGAACAGTCACATCTTTCTATAGTTCTGCAAGATTTATCGGTGTTGCCGCTGGACCACCTATTATGTCACTTGTCTTGAAGAATTATCTCAATGTTAGCTATATTACAGTAGGTATCCTAGGACTTATCCTTTTATTCCTTGTATTTAAATTTGTTAAGGTAGATGAAATTGAAGAGAAGAGTACTATATGAAAAAAAGTACGAGTAATAGTGGAGTAGCTATCCCCCAGAAGAAATAGCTACTCTTATCTAGGTTATAATTTTCTTTTAGACGCTTGAATTAGCTTTTGAATTTTATCTAAATCATGATGACAAAATGCTTCTACTATTGCACTCCCTACGATAACCCCGTTTGCTAATGCAGCAACACTTTCTACTTGTTCCGCCGTAGAAATACCGAAACCAGCAAGTACTGGTATACTACTTTGTTCTCTTATTTCTGCTAAATGCTCCTCTAGCTGTTCACCAAAACCATCGCTTCTACCCGTTATACCATTCACAGTTACTGCGTAAATAAAACCTTCAGCAACTGCTGCAATTTTAGCAATTCGCTTTGGTTGACTTGTTAACGAAACTAGTGGAACTAGTGCAACATCTGTACCGACAAGCGCTTTTCGAAGAATATCACTTTCCTCTAAAGGCAAATCAGGTACGATCACTCCGCCAATTCCAATACGCTCACAATCTACTGCAAACTGATCTATTCCGTAACTTAGTATAGGATTAAAATAAGTCATTAGCACAAGAGGTACTTTTATTTCTTGATAGAACGTTTCAATTTCTTTTATTATTAAACGAAGTGTAGTTCCCTTTGCAAGTGCTCGTTCTCCTGCTAGTTGAATCGTTGTTCCATCTGCTACTGGATCTGAAAAAGGGATACCTAACTCAATAGCGGTGGCACCTGCTCCTTGTAGAAATAGTAGTTTTGGTTTCAATGTTTCGAGTCCACCGTCACCTGCCATTAGATATGGTATAAACGCTTTTTCTCCATGATTATTGCATGCTACAATTGCTTCTGTTAATCGCTTCTTCCGCATTTCATTTCCCTCCCAGCACATCTCTTACTGTCTGAACGTCTTTATCGCCCCGACCTGAAAGACATATAACTAAAATCTGTTCTGGATTCATTTCTTTTGCTAATCCTGCTGCAAAATGAATGGCATGTGCACTTTCCAATGCAGGAATGATCCCTTCTTTTTTCGAGAGTAGCTTTAATCCTTCCAGTGCTTCTGAATCTGTAACAGAGGTATATTTAACGCGACCGATATCATGTAAATAACTATGTTCTGGACCAACAGCAGGATAATCAAGTCCTGCAGAAATGGAATGTGCTTCTTGGATAAACCCGTTTTCATCCTGCAAAATATACATATATGCTCCGTGTAAAACGCCTTCTTTTGCTTCCGCTACAGCAGAGGCATGTTTCCCAGTAGAAATACCTCTCCCACCTGCTTCTATGCCGTAAAGCGCTACTTCTTCATCCTCAACAAAAGGGTGGAACATTCCGATGGCATTACTACCTCCTCCTACACATGCAACGACAGCATCCGGTAATCTTCCTTCAATATCAAGAATTTGCTTACGTGTTTCCACTCCAATCACGCGTTGAAAATCCCGGACAATTCTAGGAAATGGATGAGGTCCAAGTGCCGAGCCTAAAATATAATGAGTATCCTCAACATTGGACACCCAGTAACGAAGCGCTTCGTTCACCGCGTCTTTTAGAGTACCCGATCCTTGTTCAACCGACACGACTTTTGCACCTAGCAATTCCATACGGAAAACATTTAGTTCCTGTCTGCGTACATCTTCTCTACCCATGAAAACTACACATTCTAAATCGAATAACGCACAAACCGTTGCTGTTGCGACCCCGTGCTGTCCTGCTCCTGTTTCTGCAACAATTTTCTTTTTTCCCATTCGTTTTGCAAGAAGTGCCTGACCAATCGTATTATTGATCTTATGCGCTCCTGTATGATTTAAATCTTCTCTTTTTAAGTATACTTTTCCTCCTCCAAGTGTTTTTGTAAGGCGTTCCGCATAGTATAGAGGTGTTTCTCGACCTACATAGTCTTTTAAATAATAATCCACTTCTTTAACAAAAGAAGGATCCGTTATCGCTTCTTCATAAGCTTGCTCTAATTCAATTAATGCAGTCATCAATGTTTCTGGAACATACTGCCCACCAAAACGACCATATCTCCCTGCTTTTGCTTGTACCATATCCTCATCTCTCCTCTACTTTAACAGCATGAATAAACGCACGAATCAACTTTGCATCTTTTCTGCCATCTATCTCTACTCCACTAGAAACATCCACCATATAAGGATTTACTCGACCAATTGCTTCTTCGACATTGAAAGGATTCAATCCCCCAGCTAAAATGATTTTGTTTTCAGCTATGCTATTTACCTTCAATATTTGCCAATCAAAAGTAAGCCCGCTCCCTCCTTGATAATCGATTCCAGGAGCATCAAATAAGTAATATTCCGTTGTAAACTGCTCTGCTCGCGCTACATCCTCTTCGCTTCGAACAGATAATGCTTTAATAGAAGGAAATCCATTCATTTGAATAAATTCAGGTGTTTCGTTGCCATGGTATTGAACCAAATCTAATGGTATCTCTTGAAAAGCAGTTTCTAACTCTTCTTTAGATGGATTCACAAATACACCAACTTTTAAGATGTTCGGAGGAATTTCTCTAGCAAGTAGTTTTGCTTGTTCAAGCGTTAGTTTTCGCTTACTCGGTGCAAACACAAAGCCTATAGCATCTGCTCCCGCATCTATCGCTACTTGTACATGCTCTTTTTCCATCAGTCCACAGATCTTTACTTTCGTCATAGAGTAATAACTCCTCGCTTCACTTTTAAGTCACTTATAGTAGCACTTACATCCTCACTTTTCATAAGCGATTCTCCTACAAGAACTGCACTTACGCCATACCTCGCTACTTGAGCTGCATCTTCCGTATTCCATATACCACTTTCACTAATCAATACTCGTTCTTCGTGAAAAGGGAATATAGAAGCAATCTCAGCAGTATGAGTTAAGTCTACTTCAAAAGTACGTAAATCTCGGTTATTAACTCCAATGAGCTTTGCTCCCATTTTTAAAGCAATTTCTAACTCGATTGAATCATGAATCTCTACCAGTACTTCCAAGCCGGAAGATGTAGCATATTCATAAAGCTCTTGTAGTTTTATCTCGCTTAGTGCTGCAACTATTAAAAGAATGACTGATGCCCCAGCGTTAATCGCTTGATCGATTTGTATTTTATGAAGTATAAAATCTTTACATAACAACGGTATAGGGACTGAATCCGAAATCGCAGCTAAATCTTGGAATGAACCTTGAAAAAAGGGTGTATCTGTCAAAACGGAAATACAAGCAGCACCTGCTTCATAATAGGCGTTTGCTAGTTCTACAGGATTTACTCCTGTTGCAATTAATCCCTTAGATGGAGATGCACGCTTTATTTCTGAAATAATTTGCAATTTCTTCGTACCATATAATTGATCGAACAAACTTGGACGTTTAAAGTTATGCTCTAGTATTGGAACATCATTTTCTAACATTGTTTCAATCAGTTTCTTTTTCTCCAGAAGAATCTTATCTAAAAAAGTCGTCATCAAACTACCTCCTGTTTACAGGCATTGGTAGAAAATTCAATAATAGATTCTAATTTTTCTAAAGCTTTTCCAGACAAAATAGTATCCGTAGCTAGTTTTATACCTTCGGGGATATTACTGACCACCCCATTTGTAAAAAAACCAATTCCAGCGTTAAAAATCACAGTATCAAAATAAGCACTACGTTCTCCACGAAGAATTGCTCTCATAATTTCTGCATTTTTCTGCGCATTTCCACCTCGTATTGCAGAGATTGGCGCAGAGGTTAGACCAACGTCTTCTGGCGTTAATGTAAAAGGAATTAAATCGCCTTTATCGACCAAAACAAAATCATTTTGTCCAGCTAAAGATGCCTCATCCATTCCTCCTGCACCGCACACAACAATTGCTCTTTCTCTACCAAGCATTTGTAATACGGATGCATATTCCATCGTAAAACCCGGTCTATTAATACCGGTATATTGACTCTTTAAAGCCACTGGATTCGTTAGTGGCCCAATAAGATTAAAAATTGTTGGTTTTCCAATTTGTTGTCGAACGATTCCTATTCGCTTTAATTTTGGATGAATATTTGATGCATTAAGAAAAGTAAGTCCCTCACGTACAAGTAAATCCATTGATGCATCTGAATTGAGATCAGTAGGAATACCAAGTGCCTCTAAAACGTCTGTGCTTCCAGCTGCACTTGTAATCTTCCTGTTTCCATGTTTCGCGATAGAGGTCCCTGCTCCAGCTAATACAAATGCTGATGTCGTACTAATGTTGAAACTGTTTAAGTTATCACCGCCAGTTCCACAGTTATCCATATATTTCCCTTCAGGAGAGTTTAATTCCAAAGCAAATGATTTCATAACAGAAGCAAGTGCCGCTACTTCGTATGCAGTTTCTCCTTTTTTGGAAAGTGCAATTAGGAAATCTGTGATTAATTGCAAGTCTGTTGTTTCATTAAACATTAATTGAGATACCTCAATCATTTCTTCATACATTAAATGCTCGTTCTTCTCTACTTTTTCTATAAAACTTCTCATCTCAATCTCTCCTCTTCTCAGCTATTCTATATCACTTCAAAACTTCAAGTAAGGATCGTGCTTTATTGAATGTTTCTTTATATTCCAATTTAGGTTCGGATGCTGCAACAATGCCTGCACCTGCTTGCACGTACACTTTCCCATCTTTTAAAAGCATTGTACGAATCGTTAGAGCAAAGTCCATATTCCCATTAAATCCGATGTATCCAATAGAGCCTCCATAAAAACTACGTTGCATAAGCTCTAATTCTTCTATGATTTCTATTGATCGTTGTTTTGGTGAACCTGTTACAGTACCAGCCGGAAAACAGGACATTAGACCATCGAGCGGATGCAATACCGGTGATAATACTCCTTCTACTTCCGATACAATATGCATGACATGTTCATAACGAACTAATTTTTTATAGTTTGTTACTTGAACCGATTCTGGTACACAAACTTTCCCTAATTCCTTAATACTAAGATCAACAAGCATATTATGTTCTGAAATTTCTTTTGGATCACTTAACAGATCTTTTTCAAGTGAAACATCCTCTTCGGTAGTTCTCCCTCTTCTTCGAGTTCCAGCAATCGGATTAGTTGTAACTTTTCGATCGATAACCTGAACAAGACTTTCTGGTGAAGTTCCAACGATGACATGATCATCAAATTCCATATAGTACATATAGGGTGAAGGATTACGTTTTCTTAGTTTTCGATATAACGAAAATGGATCACCTGTAAAATTAGCTGCTAGTCGACGAGATAACACAACTTGTTCCACTTCACCTTTTTCGATATAATCTTTTGCTCTACTTACAAGATCTTCAAATTGTTGTTGTGTAACGGAACAAGAGTATTCAGTTATTTGAATTTCCCCATTTGGTTGTTCACCTCTTGAAAGAATTTGGTCTGCTATAGAATCCAAATTAGGTACTTCACCATCTGAATCGGTATCTGTATTTATTAGAGTAACTTCATCTAATTGATGATCAAAGATAACGAGCGTTTCATAAACATTGAAATAGACATTTGGTAAACCGATTTCATCTTCTAAAAGCGACTTTTTATTCATACATGCCTCATAAGCAATGTAACCAACTGCTCCTCCTGTAAATGGTAACCCTGTATTATCCGGAATACTTGGCATCAACCTTTTTAATAATTCAAAAACATTTCCTTCATGCGTGTACTCCTTACCATTTTCGTAGAAGTGTTCTATTAGTTTTCCGTTACGAACAGTATACGATTTCAATGGATTTACCCCTATAAACGAATATCTACCTGAGCTTTCATGCTTAGTGGAACTTTCCAATAAAAATTTTCGTTTCCCTTTCAATCTTCTCAAAATCAAAATTGGAGTCAAAGAATCCCCATTCAATTTCTTCATCGTTGTTCGCAAGCTTGCTTGTTCTGTTCTCATCTAATTCTCTCCTCTGCTCATCTCAACTATTTTCTTCTAAAAGAAATAAAAAAAGCCCTCTTCAAAGGAATTCAGAAAAATCCCTTTGAAGAGGACGGTGTTGACCGCGTTGCCACCTCTAGTTGGAGCGTTACCACTCCCACTTCATATCCTGTAACGTAGGAAACACGTCTACCCCTAAAACGATTAATCGTCCTCAAGATAGCTCTCATAAGTCCATTCACACTAGCAACAAATCAGTTCCCACCAACCACTGACTCTCTTCATTGCACACTAATGTTACTCCTCTTATTCAAACAATTTCTCAGCTATGCTCATCTAATCTCGGCTCGTCTGTTCTATGGGCGACACCGCTCTCGGTGCCTTCTACCCGTATCCGAACATAAAAGTTATTGTTTATGTTAGTACGAACTCTTCTAATTGTCAAACTATTTTTTGTGATTATTTGAAGAAAGCGAATCTTTTCCTTTCAAGGATCGTATGAGCATTTTATATAATTGAAACAATACCTAGGTGCGGATGACTCCGCTTTATGTTTATAATATGAATAAGTAGAGATTGATAACATACACAGTAAGAAAGAAGAGAAAACTATGAAAAGAATCCTTGTAATAAGTGATATTCACGGTGAATTAGAGAAATTTGAAAAGCTACTTATAGAAGCAGATTACAATCCAGAAATAGACCAATTGATATTATTAGGTGATTATGTAGATCGTGGCTATAATTCAAAAGGTGTTATTGAAAAAGTGATGAGTTTAAAAGAAGCTGGAGCTCGACTACTAAAAGGTAATCATGAGGATATGATGATAAAAGCATTAACGACTGATGTAGAGAGATCATGGAACCACTGGGTTAAGAGGTGTGGTGGTGATGAAACCTTGTTTAGCTATGGGTTTTCTGAAAAAGAAATTGAGGTTAGTGAAGAAAATTTTCATAAACCCGTGTTAGAATCCGAAGAGCTTAAGAAACATTTAGAATTTGTCCAAAACCTTGAAAATTATATTGAGATAGATGATTATATTTTTGTTCACGCTGGTGTTCATCCAAAAACACCTATCTCTGAGACAGATCCATATATATTAGTATGGATTCGAGACGAGTTTCATAAAGGATACAACGGTGAAAAGACTGTAATATTCGGCCATACAGAAACAAATCTACTTCATGAGGATGAAGCAAATCACCATGTTTTTTTCGGGAGTAATCGAATCATTGGCATTGATGGTGGAGCAGTATATGGGGGGCAATTGAATTGCCTTGAGTTGCCAAGTAAAAAAGTATTTTCAGTGAGATAGAGAAATAACTTATAGAGTAAATAAATAGAATACCATCTAAGAACTTGTTCAGATGGTATTCTTCTGTATACTTTTATTAAACAATACAATAACTTTTTTATTTATATCTAATTCCCAGGTGATAAAGCAGGAATTAGTATTACTATATACAACTAATACTAGTTCTTTTTTTCCAATCGTTCTTTAAAAGACTAAAAGTAATTAAGTCTTCATAATGGTCATATAACCATTGTCCATCACGTTTAATTCCTTCTTGAACAAACCCCAATCGTGTTGGAATTGCTATACTTTTTAGGTTACTAGCTGCAACTTGAATTTCAATTCTATTTAATTTGATAATTTTAAATAGGTAATCTATTATTGATTGTAAACTTTTAGTTATAATACCCTTTCCTTGTGCTTCTTCAGATAAAAAATAACCAATAGAGGTTGATCTATTTTTCCAATCAATATAATGGAGGCCAATCATTCCAACTAGCTTTCCGTTATTTCGGATACCAGCATCAAATCCATTATTATCGGCATAATTTTTTATCCAAATTGGAATAATAGGTTCAAAATCCTCTGCTGATTTTCTCTTATCAACCCAGAGTAGCCATCTTCTCAAATGTTCTCTGTTCTTGTCCACAAGATTAAATAATTCCTCTTTGTGTTGCTGTTGTAATAACTCAATTTCTATTTGATCATTTACTTTAAATGAAAACATTTTAAAACCTCCTAGTATTTTGGCAAGTTTAAAACATAATGACCATATTTAATAAAATCAGATATTAGAATAAATACTAATATCTGATTTTGTATAATATAATCCTCACTCTGCTGGCATTATTTGCAACGAAATTGTATGATTTGCTATTTTCATTTCTGTTTCAACAGGTGTATTTTCTGTCAACAGTAAATTACGCATTAACAAGTTTTGTTGCAACATAGGCTTAAACTTTTCAATAACTAGCTGAAGTTCTTCATCTGCACTTACAGCAATATCCACACGCATATCGATTGGTAACTTCAGTTGTTTTCTATATGCTTGTATTGCACGTATTAACTCACGCGCCAATCCTTCTTGAATCAGTTCTTCGGTTAAAGAAAGATTTAAAGTTACAGTGTATGCACCATTTGTTGCTGAAGCATATCCTTCTTTTGCTATGTTTTCAATCAGAACATCTTCTAACATTACTTTAGCTTTTTCATATTCTAAAAAGCCCTCTTGCAAAAACTTTCTAACTTGTTTGTCATCTAATGACTGAAGCCAAGTATTAATAGCATTCGACTGTTTCCCAAACTTTGATCCTGATTTTTTGAAATCGAGTTTTATTTTTGTAGTTACAAACTCCCCCTCATTTTCCGTTTGCTCAAATACCTTCACATTTAACTCATCTAGTATGATATCTTCATATAATTTCCAGTTAATATCCTTATTAGGACTCATTAGTGAAAGACTTCCTAAAGGTTGTTTTACCTTCAAGGAAGTAGTATTTCGAACGCTTCTTCCTAACTCGACTACTTGTAAAACTGCATCCATTTCTTTTTCCAATTTTTCATCCATAAGTTGTTCATCTGCTACTGGAAAATCCGTTAAATGGACACTTTCACCTGTTAAGCTCATAAACACATCTTCTGCAAGAAACGGAGTTAATGGTGCTAACAATTGACTAGTTTTTGTTAATACTTCATAGAGCGTTTCATATGCAGCAGCTTTTTCTGGGTTCATATCACTTGACCAAAAACGTTCCCTTGAACGTCTTACATACCAATTGCTTACTTGCTCTAGTAACTTTGCAATTTCTCTTGCAGCGTTTGTAAAATGATAATCCTCTAAGTTTGTTCGAACGATTTTAATCGTGCTATGCAATCGAGATAATATCCAATCATCCAGTTTATTTTTCTCTACCTCATACAACGACTTCGGATTGTAGTTATCTAAATTAGCATACAGTGAATAAAAACTATGCACGTTGTCGAGTGTATCAACTAATTTAGACTTTGCTTCTTGTACGATTCGTTCCGAGAACCTTTTTGTGTTCCATGGTGCACTATCGACTAATAATGCCCATCTTAGTGCATCTGCTCCATATTTTTGGATTAACTCTACTGGATCTAGGGCATTGCCTTTACTCTTAGACATTTTTTGTCCCTTTTCATCTAAAATATGACCTGTCGATAATACTCGTTTGTACGGAGCTTTACCCGTAAATAAAATGGATACAGCTAGTAAGCTATAAAACCATCCTCGCGTTTGATCTATTCCTTCAATGACTACATCAGCTGGGAATTGTTTGTCAAAAAGCTCTTTATTTTCAAAAGGATAATGGTATTGCGCAAATGGCATAGAACCACTATCGAACCAAACATCAATTACTTCTGGAGTTCTTGTCATAGTCCCTCCACATTTTGAACATTGAATCTTCACTTGATCTACATATGGCTTATGCAATTCAATGTCATCTAAAGGATGAATAGAATGCTTTTTTAGCTCTTCAATACTTTTCGGTGCATATTCATGACTACATTCTCCGCATTCCCAAACGTTGAGCGGTGTGCCCCAATAGCGTTTACGACTAATATTCCAGTCCACCATTTGTTCTAAGAAGTTTCCGAATCGGCCGTGTTTGATATGCTCTGGATACCAAGTAACTCCTTCATTATTTTGTATAAATTTTTCTTTCAAGGCAGTTGTTTGGATAAACCAGCTTTCATTTGCATAGTACAAAAGAGGGGAATCACAACGCCAGCAATGAGGATAACTATGTTCATACTTTTCTTTACTGTAAAGCAAACCTTTCTCTGAAAGATATCGAACAATATCTACATCGCAATCCTTCACAAATCGACCTTCAAAACCTATAACTTCCGAAGTATACTTTCCTTTTTCATCTACAACATTTACGAAGGATAACCCATTTTCCTTCACCACTTTATAGTCTTCTTCTCCGTAAGCTGGTGCAATATGGACAATCCCTGTTCCACTTTCTGCAGATACATAATCCGCAGTTACCACTCGATGTCCGATTTCCACATTTACAAAATTAAATAATGGCGTATATGGAATGTCTTTTAAATCTGAACCTAGATGTTCAGAAAGTATTTCATAGTCATCCTTCAATACAGAGCTTACTAATGCTTTCGCAACAATAAAAATATCTTGCCCTTGTTTTGCACGAACATATTCTAGCGAAGGATTAACTGCTAGTGCAACATTTGCTGGTAAAGTCCAAGGGGTTGTCGTCCATCCAAGAAAGTATTCATTTTCACGATCTTTTATTTTGAATTTAGCCGTAGCAGATAAATCCTTTACGTTTTTATATCCTTGGGAAACTTCATGTGAGCTAAGAGAAGTTTGACAACTAGGACAATAAGGGGATACTCTGTGACCTTTTTGTAATAACCCTTTTTCATGAATAGTGCCTAGTATATTCCATTCACTTTCAATATAATCATTACTTAAAGTTAAATAAGGATCATCCATTTCTACCCAGTAACCTAGCTGTTCAGTAAACTCTCGCCACTGTTTTTCATATACAAAAACACTTTCTTTACATTTTTCAACAAAAGCTTCTACACCATATTTTTCTATATCACTTTTACCAGAAATACCTAATTGTTTTTCTACACCTAATTCAACTGGTAAACCATGCGTATCCCAGCCAGCCTTTCGGATTACTTGATGTCCAGTCATTGTTTTATATCGTGCAACTACATCTTTAATCGTCCTACCTAGTGCGTGCCCAACATGTGGTAATCCATTTGCCGTAGGTGGTCCTTCATAAAATACAAAAGAAGGGTATTCTTCCCTATCATCTATGGACTTTTTAAAAATATTTTCTTTCTCCCATTGTGCTCGTATCCGTTCTTCTCGCTCGATTACAGTTTCTTTTTCGTTTGCTTTAACCATTTGATATCACTCCTATTTTTATTAATAAAACATACAAAAAACCCGTCCCTGGAAAGGGACGGGTTTAACCGTGATACCACCCTAATTCTATTGCTAACTTTCGTTACACAATAGCACTTAGCCACGTACAATCATACGTGTTCCTTTTAACGGTAGACACCCGGTCTCACTTACTCAATTTCAGCTCGACTTCTCAGAGAGGATTTTCATAAATGAACTGAACACCGGATTTCAGCAAACACCGGCTCTCTTTGGAACAGTTTCATCAACTACTTTTTCTCATCAACGAATTTGTATGGTTTTATTATGGATGAATTTAACACAAGACAGAACGATTTGTCAAATTATTATACATGTTTACAGCTACATTTTTAACCGTAATGTTCTTCATGCTCTTTTGAGGTTAAACCTTCGATAACCCTAATTTAAACAGCTTTTGACCTTAAAATAATGCAATCATTAATTGATTATCTAACTAATTACAAAAGGAAAGACCAACATTTGTCGTTTTAAGTTCGATATAATCCACCTTCCGAAAGGATAACTTGTCCTGTTATCCAATTTGCATCTTAACTAGCAAGAAATGCATTATGTGTACAGAATCGTCTTCAGGTATATCAATACGCCCCATTAAGATCATCCGTGTAGCTCAATATTAGCGATCCACCATAGGAGAAGAAAATATTTATAGAACGAGTATAGGATACTACGGCTGGATTTATTACCTTTCGGTGTAAATAAGAATTATTAAATTAATTCCACAATACTTCCCGTAATAAAAGAAAAGGTCTGATTCACAGACCTTTTTTTACTTTTACCAATTGATATTAGTTTTTTTCGCTGTGAATCTTAAGTAATTCTTCAATCAAGATTCCATTAATTTTCAGACCTGAAATATCACAATTATTAATTTCAATATTAGACAAATTACAACCTGTATACTGGGCATTAGTTAAGTTGCAATTCTCAAATGTAACTGGTTTATAATTTTGCTCTGAATCATAGTTATGATCGTTTTCGTCTGGAAAAACCACATTTTGGAAACTCGCACCCATTAAATGTACAGAATTAACCTGTAGGTCTCTTAAATTAGCATGCATAATTTTAGCATTTGATAAATTTACATCTGAAATTTGTGTTCCAGATAAATTCACATCATTTAAAACTAGTTCTCTCATATTTACATTTTTAAACTTCGTTCCTGCTAAGCTTACGTTATTAAAATCTAAGTTTTCGGCTTTAACCTCTTCGAATTTTGAACCTGAAATATCTGTTTTATGTAAATCTAAGAAATCTGTTTTCCACATAAATTTAACCTCCTAAAAAATGATTTTATTTTTAAAAATATTCTATATTTATAGAAAAAATCCTTTGAAGAAAATTTATTTTTTTAAATCTTAGTTCACAAGAAAATATATTCGATTCGATAAAAATTAAAAGAGCAGTGTAAGGATATTTAAGTAAAGCATACGTTTACGGGAAACGAAATTCTCTTTTGTGTGAGATCTTAATATCTATCGAATCGCTTTCCACTAATCTTTCGTTAACCTTCCAGTGTAAATGGTTCTATAACTTTATTTTCATAAGATGATAACACGATGTTGGTGGAAGGTGTACCGTAAAGCATGGATTCATCGATAAATTTTTCTAAACTCTTAACAGAATTAGTTGCTAATTTTACAATATAGCTTATCTCACCTGCTACTCGGTAACATTCCAATACATCAGGGTGATTATGACAAAAATTCGATAATGCTTTACAGTCTTTTGACTTGAACAAAATAATAGCACTAATAGGACGTTCCATTTTTTTTACATCAACTTGAGCATGATAGCCTTCAATTACTTGTTGCTCCTCAAGTTTACGCACTCGTTCTATTACTGCTGGAGATGATAAATGAACGACTTCTGCCAATTCTTTCATTGAAATTTTAGCATTTTTCTGTAATTCTTTTACAATTTCTTTATCGATTTGATCCATAAACGTCATCTCCTTTTTTTATAAGTTAGAATAACCTAAATTCCTTATAATTTAAAGTTAAATAGTTAGATATCCTTTTTATACTTATATAAATAAACGCTTTGTTCTACTAAAATGGTGCATGAGGAGGTTATTGATACAATGAAAAAAACATTATTACTATTAGCTGATGGTTTCGAAGCAGTAGAAGCAAGTGTATTTACAGATGTGCTTGGTTGGAGTAAATAGGAAGGTGATGGTTCGACGGAAGTTGTGACAGTAGGTCTTCGAGAAAAACTAACTTGCACGTGGAATTTCACTGTTTTACCCGAAAAAACAATAGAGGACATTCAATTAGAGGAATTTGATGCACTTGCAATTCCAGGTGGATTTGAAGAAGCAGGTTTTTATAAAGACGCATTTAGTGAGCCATTTTTGAATGTGATAAGGTATTTTCATAAAAATCAAAAACCGATTGCTAGTATTTGCGTTGCATCGCTTGCACTTGGTAAAAGTGGCATTCTTAATGGTAGAAATGCCATTACTTATAATCATCCAACAAGTATTAGAAAAGAGCAGCTAAAGAACTTTGGTGTAAATGTTCAAGAGGAACCAATTGTTCGGGATGGACATATCATCACTTCGTCAAACCCCGGCACGGCTTTTGGTGTTGCCTTTTCATTACTTGAAATTCTAACGTCTAAAGAGAATGTTAAACATGTAAAAGATCTTATGGGTTTCAATTAAATTAAAGGTGCAAGGTTTTTGAAATATTTGAGAATCTTGCAACCATATTAACGAGAAGAGTGGGAAAGCATATGAAAAAGATTCATTACAGTTGGATTATTTTAGCGGTTGCATTTTTCTCTATTATTGTTGCAGGCATTGTGCGATCCTCATCTGGTGTTTTTATAGAACCCTTTGAACTTGAGTTTGGATGGAGTCGTCCAGCCATTTCATTTGCCTTTGCAGTAAGCTTAATTTTATATGGCTTCTCAGGTCCTTTTATGGCAGCTTTTGTTGAAGTTTTCGGATTAAAACGAGTAATGCTGTATTCAATGCTAACGATGACGGTTGGACTTGCTTTAACCTTTGTCATGCAAACTGAGTGGCAGTTGGTATTAATCTGGGGTGTCATGATTGGTATTGGCTCCGGTTTATTTTTATCCGTATTAAGTACTCAAATAGCGAATCGCTGGTTTGTGAAACAACGAGGTCTTGCAGTCGGAATATTAACCGCTAGTACGGCAACTGGACAATTAGTGTTATTGCCAGTATTAGCTGCAATTATCAGTAAATATTCTTGGCGTTATGCAACTGGGCTCATCTTCATACTTAGTATTTTGATGTTCATAATAATCGCCATTTTCATGAAAAACTCACCAAAAGAAAAAGGGATTCTACCATACGGTCAGGTGGATGAAAAACAAACACCTAAAGAGACGAAAAATCGACAAAATCCATTCAAATTAGCTTTAAGTACGCTGATGGAAGGGTTGAAAGTAAAGGAGTTTTGGCTTCTTGCTGTGAGTTTCTTCATCTGTGGCTTGTCTACTAGTGGATTAGTTGGAACGCATTTTATCTCCTATTGTATCAGTTTTGGAATACCGGTTATAACAGCCGCTTCAATGCTATCATTTATGGGGATCTTTGATTTAATAGGTACTACATTGTCTGGATGGTTATCAGATCGAATTGATAATCGTTGGCTACTTTTTTGGTATTATTCATTACGTGGCATATCACTATTATTTTTACCATTTGCTTTAACTCAAGGTTCTTATTTATGGCTAGTTATTTTCTCTATTTTTTATGGTTTAGATTGGATTGCCACTGTACCTCCTACAATTGGATTAGCAAGACGTACATTTGGATTGGAAAAAAGTACTTTAATGTATGGCTGGATTGTCGCAGCTCATCAGGTAGGCGCAGGAGTTGCAGCATATGGTGGTGGTGTTATTTTTAAGGTATTCGGAACATATCAATGGGCATTCATCCTGGCAGGGGGCATGTGTGTATTAGCGAGTTTATTCGTCATAATGTTGAAAAAACATCAGCCGAAGCTAGAAATGATGTAGACTATACTACTATGTGTTGCGATTCTCAGACTCTATATTGTGATTAGGAGGAATTACCTTACGATTTGAGGTCCTATCTTGCGATTTGCACTATTCAAAGAAACAGGTGGAGAAAAAGGATTAGTTTCTCCACCTGCTTTTATATTAGAGTAATTATCTTGAACCTGGTCTCTAACCACTCGGATCGACATTACACATATCGGTACAATTTCTATACTATATCATTCTTTTAAATAAGAAATATGCATGTAACTAAGGAGACGCCTCAATTATTATCTATATATACCACTTAGGCTTTAATTTACTAAAGTAATCATGATCTTCTAAAAACATATACACTTTTTCTAACATATTATTCATGTCATCTGGAATAGTTTTTAAAGTCCAAACTACAGTTGAAAATACACACATAGCTAGATAAAGTGAATACATCCTCCAAAAGTATTCATCGGGCTCTACATTTTTAAAATACCCTTTGATTTGCCCATTAGAAAAAGGAACACTTATTTCTCTGCTAAAAATTCCTATTTTAAGAAATTCATGAATTGGATCGCCCCAATCATACCTGTTAAAGTCAATTACTCCAGAGAATTCCCTATTATTAACAATGATATTTCCAACATGGAAATCATCATGTTGGAAAAGATTTGGCCGTTGTTTCATAAGGTGAATGTTCTGATCAATAAAGTCCATTATTTTTTGATCATTTTTTACTTTAACGCCACATTCTATGTAAGCATCTATATATCTCTTATGTTTTTCCACTTTTCTTGAATACCACGAAGAGACATGTGTTGGGGCAGCATATTGATGCATTTTCCTTAATTCTTCTCCTGCCCTCATGCCAATATTAAACTGTTCTAGATCTGAGTAATTTCCGATTTCTTCTTCTGCATCTTTACCTTCTAAATAGGTTGTAATCATATACCCTCGATTCTCTAACTCACCAATAGAAATCGGTCGGGAGCAGGTAACATTGTAGTCCTGCATTCTTCCCAAAATAGTATACTCAATCTTTTTAGATTCAAGCTCTGCTAGGTCAAACAACCGAAGAAGTAACTTATGATTATCAAAATGTATTAGATACTTTTCATCTGATGAAAACCCTTTATTAATTTGAACTATATCTCTATAATCACCAATAATAGGAATCTGCTTTGCTATCGTTTCTATCATTCTCCCACCTCTGTATTTTGAGTGATAAAGTACATTATTTCAGTTATTGTTTTGAAAATAAATAAGAAAATCCGTCCATTCATCATTTTCTAGAGAAAATTGTTCTCTCTTACATTCGAAAGAAAATCCAGCGCGCTCAGCTAAACTTTTAGAGGGCTCATTATCCGTATTAATATGCAATTCAATACGATGAAAATTTAATTCAGAGAAGAATAGTTTAGTTGCTAATTTTACGCTCTCAATACCATATCCATTTTTCCAAAACTGATTATGTATCGAATATCCCATCATTGCCCATTGATAATCCATTCTTAGAATAGTTATTAGTTCGACTTTCCCCACATTTACTCCATCTTCTTTTCGAAATACCCCTAATATGTACATTTCATCTTTTTCAGCAGCTTGTTGAAATCCATTAATCCATTTGATGAACCATTCCTTTGTAGAATAAGACATATCGGAATGCCCATCATCATATTTGTATTTCGAAGGTAGACGATCATTAAACCCTTTATACCAATTTACATAATCATCATTTTGAAAAGGACGAAGAATAAGTCGATCAGTTTCGGCGAATAATATTCTTTTTTTCATTGTGGTCTCCTACTATAAACATTATTCTTGATACCATCTCTCATCAAATTCAAGATTTAACGCTTTACCTAAATATTTCCCAAATTTAACAAAACCTCGTCCTCTTGCTGTAATTAAAACCTGTTTTACATCCTACTATTTAAAAAATCACGACTACTAAATTGTAATAAACACGCTGCAAGCCTTACATCAACATTTAATAAAATTCTATTAACAGAAGCACAATTCTAGACATAAATGATAATTTAATTTCCTTTCTGGTTTTACTAATATTCCATTTTTGCATAAATAGATAGTTCAATACCTGGAAGTAGCTCATAAATACTTTTTCCAATTAGTATTTCTATCTCTTCTTTTATTTCATAAAAACCTTTCCAACGAATTGCGGTATTTGAGTCAGTGCCATGCCTTAATCCAACTGAAATGAATCTTTTCTCAAGGGTGGTAAAGCCGTTTTCATCGGCTAATGCATCACATAACGTAATTACCTTATTGTACCAGTCATAATTACTATTCACTTTTAAAACTTCCACTAATTTTTCCTTCATATAAGGTGGAACAATTGTCCAATCCGCAGCGGTTTCAATATCTTTATTTTCATTAGGAAATGAGTGTGTAACACATACTATGGCATTTCCTTGATATCCAAGTTCGTCCATGAACTTGTAACCATCATAAGAATGAATAACTGACTTCGTAAAACCCTTGTATCTACCAATATCGTGAAGTATCCCAGCATTATATGCAATATCACAGTCTAGATGAAGACCCTTTTTTGTCATTTCAATTACAATATATTCAGCGGCATTTGCTACATTGAGTGAATGTTTATACCATGGCCCTGGATTAAGTTGGTTAGCAGTTTCAAGCAATTCTCTGGCATATGTTCTATCAGTAATAAATTTCATCATCTATTTTGAAGTATACTTTCTTGTAAAAATTGTTTAAAATCATTAATTTCTTTAAATACTTGGTTAGGTTGTGTGATAAAATCAGCAGTTTGATAATCTTCCAACCATTGTACGCCAATTGTAACAACACCTGCTTGCAATCCTGCTACTATATCTGCCTCACTGTCCCCTATGAATATTGCATCCTCTTTTTGGACATTTAAGAGTGTTAATGCCTTAAAAACTCCCTCTGGATGAGGTTTCGGATCTATCACATCATCACCTGTTACTAGTACTTCAAATAGGTCTTCCATTTGAAGTGCTCTTAACGAAATATCTAAACTCCTTTTTGCTTTCCCTGTAACGATAGCAAGCTTTAATCCCAATTCTTTAATATATTTTAACAAATCATCAATTTCACGATTTTGGTTGACTAATTGCTTATGGCTTTCTAAATACTTTTCATAATACATCTCAATTGCTTGTTCTTTGTTCAAATGAATAAGATTTTCTCTAATAATCCCTGTCTCTGAGGGACCAAACATTGCTTTAATATCTTCATTTGAAAGATTTCTGTTGTCAAACTCTTTAAATACACTTTGAAAAGAGTAATAGCAAATAGGCAAAGTATTGGCAAGAGTTCCATCAAAGTCAAAAATAATCGCTTTCATAATTACACTTCCTTTTCGTTTATTATAATATTCTCTTTTTACCTTCTATGTAAGATTTTATCATATCCAATTGAATTCCTACATCATCAATTGAAATCGGTCGTAAGCAGATGACAAGATAATCCTGCGCCTTTTTTAATTGAACTCTACTAGATTAAAGAATCGAAGAAGCAACTTATGAGTATCAACATTCATTATTTTCAAAGTCACCGTATAGAATTTTGTAATTTTCATTGGATAATTCCCTTTTCTTTCTAAATTGAAATCAAATAGATAACAACTAGAAAGCTTGTTGGAGTCGTCAAGAAGTGAACTTCCAAGGACTGACTCCTCCAAGCTTAGAATTAGGTTTTACTATTCACAGTTCACAACTAATAATTTTTCAAATAAATGAACTTATAGCTGTTGGTCTAGGAAGCTCATCCTCCGCAATGTTAATTGTATTTATGATAAAGCTTAAGCTTAACATCGTAATTGTTGAAAGCGCTAACAAAACTATTCTCTTTTTCATTTCACAAATCCTCCCATTGATTAATATATTTTTGTTTTAATAGAATTTGAATTGATTTCTGATAATATAAGCATGATGCTTTAAGTTTATGCTCTTTAAAGCAGTGGTTTGCCAATAAAATAGAATACTTTTGAACATGTCTATCATCTTGAATTATCTCGAAATGATTTATCGCACTTTTCAATACATTTTCAAGTTTTTCATCAAAACTATGCAGTGCTCGATATATTTCGAAGTGAAAAAAATAGGAAGTACGTTCATATTTACATTGACTTCTAACCTCCTCCATTTTTTCTAATCCCTCTTTACACCAACTGAGTACATGTTCATGATTACATTGTTTGGAATACTCTTTAATGATGGATAATATCGTCAGTAAGCATCCTTCTGAGTTACAGTGCTCTACTTTTTTGATTAGACTATTCTTATAGAAATCAATCGCTTTTTCGTGTCTTCCCTGAATCGCATATAAAGAACCTAGATTTTGATAAATCACCCCCTCATATGAGAACAATTTAAAGTCAATTGCCAATTTTTTTGCTAGATGATAGTTCTTCTCTGCTTCATCATATTTTCTAAGATTTTTATGAGCCGCCCCTATAACTATATAATTATCAATTGCTCGTTCGAATAAGAGATTGTCTTTATAAAACTTTAATGATTTTGAAGCATAGTCAATCGCATTATAAAATTCATTACACTTGAAATATGAATGGCTTAGCACATTGTAAAAATCAGCTAACTCCCACTCATCGAAAATTAAGTGATTAACGAGTTTTAATGAAACTTCCAATTTACATAATGCTTTGTAATTTTCATCTTTCAAATAATAATAAAGTCCAAGATTTAAGTTAGCTACAAATCGTTGCTTATTCACAAACTTATCTTCTAATTTCACGATAATTGAATATGAAGGTAGAAGGTTAGTTTCCTCCTCATTAAGTATTAACAGAAGTCGGAACATATAAAGATGGTAACTATAATAATTATTTTGCTGCAAGAAGTGAATTTTTCGATTGGTGATTTTATGCAAAGATTCTCTTATTAAATTCTTATCCCTCTTTAAAACCCCAATTTTATACAATTTAAATAATGATGCAACAACCTTATTTTCCTCTTCACTTGATACTTGGTCTATCACTATATTCAGTCTATTAAGTAGTAACGTTATCACTTCTTCACTTGGAACTGTTGTATTATTTTCGATTTTGCTTAAATAGGATGGAGAGCAGATTCCCTTGGCCAATGTGATTTGTTTCATACTTTGGTTTAATCTTTCAGATTTTATGATATGACCTATACTACTCATTTTCTTCACCCCTTATGAATTAGTAATGTACTATTTCTTGAAAAAAACAAAAAATCCTTTCTCAATCGTTCGACCATATCCGACTGCATTTTTGTCGAAAACTATGTATTCAACTAGAAGGCTGTAGAATATAATATAATTTTTATCCAAATTTTATTATGAAAAAGTAAAATTTCATTCTAATAAGAAATTTGTGGAAGTTAATAATAAATAACCTTATATATCAAATTATATTTCCCAACTTTTAAATATTCTAAAAATACAAGAAGTTTAGTATTATTTAATAAATATTTATTATTCTTTTCAATGTAAATCATTATTACTACAAGTGATGTAAAATATGAATAATTCTTTTTTAGAGGACAAGTCGCATCAAATTGGCATAAATTATTATTTGAATACTAAAGGGATTACTCAACAGGTATATAAAAAACTTAAGAATTTTAAAAAATCGAGAAAGGGGGATACTCATGATTGGCGAGGGAAACATTATACAATTAATTGGTAACTTCGGATTTCCCATTGTAGTCACTATTTATTTATTACATCGATTTGAAAATAAAATAGAGTCTCTTGAAAATACCATTCAAAATATAGCTAACGCAGTTAACAACAGTAAAGAAAAAAGAAAGTGATGTAGTAATTTAAATTAAACATATAACCTGTTGATTAAATAAACTGCACTAAAAACTTAAATTTTCTAAAAGGAAGTCGAAATTATTTTTACAAAGAAACATGTCACATCTTTAAAGAAAACCTACCAAAAGTAAAAAGTAATCCATCCAGAGTAATAACTCAAAAATGGATTACTTTTTCAAATAAGTATTAGGTAAATGGCTCTTTCTTTGGTAAAGAGAAGACAGAAGTCTACTTTATTTAGCCCAACACGTATAGAGTACAGAAAATGAAAGATGCACAAAGTAATAAGACCTGGACAGAGCTGCTTTTGATTGTGATAACTTTTCTTTAAACATTCCTATTTTATCGCTAACACGTTATCTGATTAACCTTCTATGATTTCAAAATGAGATTCATACCAAAATTGTCCTTATAATGCCACTCCGATTTTGAATCTTTAGCTAATCGAAAAATTCCATATGCGCTTTTTCTTGTTTGTAATAATCCATTCTGTCTTGTAGAGTACCAGTATGAAATTCAAATTTATGTCCATCTAAATCAGTAAAGTAAATTGATTTTTTATCTCTTTCATCTCTTTGGCGGCCAGAGAGTATATTTACATTTAAATTCTGTAGTTTTTTATATGTATTCTCAAAGTCTGCTTCTTCAATTGAAAAAGCAATATGTGTGTAAGATTCAGTTATTTCATTACGAGGTATATCTTTTTCCTCATTCAAAGCAAGCCACATACCATTTAAATCAAAATAAGCTGTACTTCTTCCTTTCACTAATAAACTAGCTTCAAAAACATCTTGATAGAACTTAATTGACTTTTCTAAGTTAGACACAGAGAATAACAAATGATTTAGACCTTTTATATTCATTCATTTCCCTCCATTTATAATTCTTTCATAATATTCTTTCGGATTACTAATTTTATTTTTTATTAGAAATTCCGCATTGCTTTTGATCATTTCTATACAGTCATTTTCTGTAATTTCATTTGCTGTTAAATGAGCGAGATTATTTAAATCTCCCTCTAATTCTGCTGTATCAGATATTAAATCCACTATTACAGTTAAATACAACTTATTATTAAAAGAAACAGTTCCTGTAACTCTTTTCTTTTCTAAGTTTACATAAGGATAATCTAGTATAATCCCTAGTGATTTGTATATTGTATATCCAGTGTTTGATAGGTTCACTTCATTTTCATCTATTCTTTTAGCTTCAATTAGATGCTTGTCATGAAAAGTGAGTTTAAAAATATCAGGCATTGCAAGCTGCTCCCAGAAATGAACATCATATTGCGGATCAAAATAATTCATGATTAATACCATTATATTGCCATGCGTTCCGATAGCGACGTTTTGACCTCTGTATTTATCAAGAACTTGAATCGTTGCTGCAACGCCTCTTTCCTGAGCAATATTATTTGATTCACCACCATCTAAAGAAAAATCAAAATTAGACCATACTTTTTTGATCGCCTCATTAAAATCTGCTACTGGCCGGTTCGACAATATCCGTTCTTTAAAACCATCAATAATTTCGATATCTTTACCTAATTCATTAGCAATCCCTTCAACTGTTTGCACAGCTCTTTTAAAAGGGCTAGAAACTACATGATCTATATTCTCCATTTGCAAAAGTCTAGTCATTCTCCATGCATCTGCCATTCCACGTTCAGACAATGGTCTTCCAAGCTCGTCTGGTGTATAAGTAGAATGTGCATGTCTGACAAAATATAAGTTTGTTATCAAAAAAAATTCAACCTCCTAGGTATTTCTTTTTGCAAATATACTTTTCACAAACGGCTCCTTTAAATTGGTATATTCCGTTATTTTCATATTTTCACGTACTGAATAGCTTATTTTCAACCTTTTATATTCTTCTCTTACTTTTTCATTCGCATTTAAATAATCTCTGAAAAAAACAAGGTTTCTCCATATGTCCTTATCATAATCTACTAGATGGATATAATGCGTCTTTACTTCATACGTATCATCCGTAAATTTCGCGAATACAATCTCGCCTGGTCTTTCAACTCGAAGTCTAAGAAACCCAACTTTTTGCAAAACATTCACGAGGGATTTATCTACCTTTTCTATATCGTTCACACCTACTAGTATGTCTATTATCGGCTTTGCCACCATGTCTGTAATTGCAGTACTTCCGACATGTTCAATACAATTTGCTTTTATTTCAATGAGTTTTAATAGTTCATCTTTAACTTTAATAAATTCTGAATTCCATTCACTTGTATAAGGCATTAGTTTTACTTCGTCTTTATTTAATCCAAGTTTCAGAGTGATTTACCCCCTTCACTGTTTAGATGTTCTAAAAGTATCCCTGTAAATTGTTTAGAATTGCTTCTGATAAGTAATCCATGTAGGACAAGGATCGAATGGTAGAACCCCAAGAGAAAACATTGCAAATGGACTAGTCGTATCAATAAAATAAATGAAGCTCCCATCTTTTCTCTTAAAAAGTCAGGTAAGTCTAGCGCGTATACAATTGTCATTTCCAATATTAAGCTCTTTTTTATTGTTCTTTCATGTGATGATAAGATAAACTATTTACTTTATCCAAATATAAACCCCTCATGATAAATGTTATTCTTCATGAAGGGTGAAATATCCTTTTATTCAAATATCTTGTCGTTTAAGAATTCTAACAAGTCTCTTTGATTTTCCGGTGCTACACCATGTGCAACTGGATAACTTTTAAATGTTACATTTGCACCTAGTTTGGTGAAGTAATCTCGACTTCCTACTCCCCATTCAAATGGCAGCATATTATCTAATTCACCATGTGAAATAAATGCATCTAATTGATCAACAGGTTGTATCGAATACTCTTCTTTCACTAATGCTGGAATATATCCACTAAGTGCAACTATTCCTTTTATTCGGTTACCCATTATGAGTGCTAGTGATTGAGTTAGTATAGCACCTTGGCTAAAACCAAGAAGATAAAGCTGATCGCAATCAATCGAGTATTCTTCTACAGCGTCTTCTATAAAAGTTTGAAGGTCTTTTAATACTTGATCAAAAATTCCACGATGGGGTTTTCCTATTCCTTCAATTGTGAAAAATGCGTAACCTGGTGGTTGTGAAATCGGTCCTCTAATACTAAAAATATGGCATTTCTCTTGTAAGCTGGATACGAGTCCTACTAAATCATTTTCATCGCTACCCATTCCATGCATTAAAAATAATGCTGGATATTTATTATTTTCGTTACTATCTGGTGCACTATGAATATTAGTAAATATTGAAACCATATTATTTATCCCTTCTTTTTGGGTATAGACAAAGTTGTCCACTTTTCTTCAGGAACTACCTGTTTCGCAATATAAATAATCTGTCCAACATGGCTTGAAATATGTGCAATGCATCTTATAACTGCTTCCATGACAGTATGTGGTTGATTTCTTATATAAATTGTTTGTAGTAAATGCTTCTCTTCCATAGTGTCCATTGCCTTCAAAAACACATTGCAACCATTTTCCCACATTTTCAATAACTCTTCACGTGACTCTATTGTACTTTCAAACTCCCCATCACGATTTCTATCAGGTTTTTCCCCATCTGTAGTTAAAAAATCAGTCCAGCGAGAAATTAGATTTCCACTCATATGCTTGACGATAACATCGACACTATTTGATTGTGCATTTGGTGACCAAAATAATGCTTTCTCATCCATTTGCATAATCGCTTTCTCTGTATCGCTTTTCATTTCTTCAAATTTCTTTCGAATAACTCGAACAAAATCAGCATGCAGTTTTGTTATTTCTGACAATCTAATCATCTCCTTTAATTATCATTCCATCTAATAATATCATTAAAAGCAGTTTACTTTGAGGTTGTTTGCAAGATTGCTATTATGATAGTGTAACTATTCGGAAAAAGGAGTTGTTTAAACTAACTATGAGTAAAAACGTAGAAATTGGTAAAACTGGACTATTCGTAAATCCCCTAGGACTTGGTACCAATGCCGTTGGTGGGCATAATCTTTTCCCCAGCCTAAATGATGAGACTGGAAAAGAAATAGTACGTACTGCTATAAATAACGGAATTGACTTTTTGGATACAGCCTTTATTTACGGTCCGGGAAGATCAGAAGAGTTAATTGGAGAAGTATTGAAAGAAACTGGGAAACGTCAAGAGATTGTTGTGGCAACCAAAGGGGCGCATAAATTTTTGGATGGAAAAGTAATAGTGGATAATAACCCAAGCTTCCTCAAAGAAACAGTTGAAAATAGCTTGAGACGCCTTCAAACCGATTATATCGATTTATTTTATATTCATTTTCCAGATGAAAACACTCCCAAGGAAGAAGCCATTGGGTCGCTTTCTCGATTGAAAGAAGAAGGAAAAATACGTGCTATTGGTGTATCAAACTTTACACTAGATCAATTAAAAGAAGGGAATCAAGATGGACATATTGACGTACTTCAATCTGGTTATAATTTGATAAAGCGAGAGGCAGAGAATGATTTAATACCTTACGCCAACGAGCATAATATTTCCTTTATACCTTATTTCCCACTAGCATCGGGTTTACTTACTGGAAAGTTTGATAAAAATAGTACTTTTGAGGATGGCCGTTCCAAAAATCCTTTATTCCAAGGGGAAGCATTTGATCGCAATCTAGAAAAAGTAGAACAACTTCGAGTAATAGCAAATGTTAAAAACGTAGCAGTTTCAAATTTAGTTCTTGCTTGGTATTTAGCGCAGGATACAATCGATGTGATTATACCTGGAGCGAAAAAATCGGAGCAAGTATTGGATAATATAAAGACTTTAGAAGTGCAACTTAGCCTGCAAGAAATAAAAGAAATCGACCAAATCTTCCAATAATCTTTGAGAAGTTGTCTTTAAGGCATTCAATTGGCTAAAAGACAACTTTTTTATCAAGTTCCATGAATGATATGTCTCGTTCAATATTGTAATCCCTACTAAAGTTCATCTTTCTTCCATCAAATGGCAGAACAAGACCAATTTATCCTTAAGCGAGACTAAAGTATATGAAATCGCAACCAACTCTAATAAATCCGAGACCAAATTGATGAAATCGAGACTATATCACAAATCTTCCTACCTAATTAAGGGACATCCGTCATCGGACTGCCCCCGCTGAATTATTCCCACTCAAACGGTGTTTCTTGGTAAACATAATAATTCAACCAATTTGAAAATAATAAATGCGTATGAGAACGCCAAGAATTTATCGGTTGTTTCGTTGGATCATCATCTGGAAAGTAATTTTTAGGTACATCGATTTCAAGTCCTTTATTCACATCACGATTATATTCTTCTGCAAGTGTATCTGCATCGTACTCTAAATGTCCCGTGATCATTATATATTTTTTATCTTCAGAAATAACAAGGAAAACTCCTGCATCGTCTGAAGTTGCAAGAAGTATCAATCTCGAATCGTTTTGAATTTCTTCAAAAGATACTGCAGTATAACGAGAGTGCGGAGCATTAAACTCATCATTAAATCCTCGAACAAGATTGTTTGTTAGATCGGAAATTCGATGTGTATATACCCCTGAGCATTTTTGAGGCAAATCATATTTTCCAATACTATAATGATGATACAATGCAGCTTGAGCACCCCAACAAATATGTAAAACAGATGTCACGTTAGTTTTGGTCCAATCCATAATTTGAGTTATTTCTTCCCAATAATCAACATCCTCGAAAGCTAAGTGTTCAATTGGGGCTCCTGTAATGATCATTCCATCATATCGTCTGTGTTTTATTTGCTCAAAAGTAGTGTAAAAAGTATCTAAATGCGTTTTACTTACATTTTTTGATTCATGTGTTGCTGTATTTAAGAACGTTACATTTACTTGAAGTGGTGTATTTCCTAAAAGTCTTAATAATTGTAATTCTGTTCTTTCTTTTTCAGGCATCAAATTTAAAATAATGATGTTCAAGGGACGAATGTCCTGAGTGGAAGCGCGGTCCTCATCCATCACAAATATTTTTTCTTCCTTAAGCAATTCAGTAGCAGGTAACTTCTGTGGGATATTAATAGGCATCTATTTTGTCTCCTTTTCCATTTACAAAATAAAAAACCCTCTTTTCTAATGGATAAGAAAAGAGGGTTTCCTTCAAGCTCTTTGTTCTTATCTCTCAAGATCATTAACAATCTTGATGGAAGTAGCACCTTTCTGACTATGTCAGAGGTTGCTGAAGCGTCATAGGGCCATATCCCTCAACTTCTCTTAATAAGAGTATATTATTTAATTTGATAAATTAATGTTTTAACTTTATCATTTTCAGAACATTTAAGCAATAAAATTTAATAATAAAACAAATTTTTTCGATACTAATAATTCAGTAACCCTCTCAAAAAATTGAATTTATTGAGCTTCCAACCATTGTTCCATCAAGACTTCTAATTCTTTTTCTTTCGAACTTTTGATCGATAGAAGGTATTCGTATTTTGACCAGTCTTGTTCCTTATCAATTTGCTTCTTTAACAAGAGTATTTCCTCTTCCAATATCCCAATTTCTTCTTCAATCGGTCGAGCATTTAGAGGCTTAACTTTCACTAACTTTGTAGGTTCCTTTTTTTGATCTATAACTAGGGCAGCCTGCTTTAACTGCTGCTCCTCCCATTTTACACGCGCCCATTTGTAAGGCCCTTCAAAAGTTATAAGTTGACCTTGATCTAGCCAAGCAGTTCTAGGAAATAATTTATTTAAAAAGTATCGATCGTGAGAAACTGCTAATATTGTTCCTTGAAAGTCATCTAAAGCATCCTCTAAAACTTCTCTTGAATCTATATCCAGATGATTCGTAGGTTCATCCAACATTAATAAGTTGATATCTTGATGCATAAGTTGAGCGAGTCGCAGGCGCATTCTCTCTCCCCCACTCAAATCACCTACTCTTTTAAATACATCTGGACCGTAAAACATAAACTTAGCAAGTATGTGACGAGCATCTCCCTCTAAAACATTTACTTCACTTCGAAATACATCAATTAGCTTTGCTTTGGGATTCATTATTTCAAAGTGCTGAGACAGAAATCCAACTCGGACATTACTACCTAGACGAACCTTTCCTGAATCAACCGGTAATTCTTGTAAAAGTGACTTTAAAATCGTAGATTTCCCTGTACCATTTCGTCCAACAATGGCAACACGTTCTTTCCAATACACGTTTAAATTAGCATCTTGAAGCAGCACTTTTTCTCCATATTTTTTCGATACTTGCTCCATGATGACCACTTCTTTCCCACTTCTAGGAGCGGCTTCAAACGATAAGCTCATCTTTTTAGGATCTATAAGTGGTTTTCTTACCTTCACCATTCTTTCTAATGCCCGTTCCATATTTCTTGCTTGTCTATGAAGTCCAGCGTTTGGCGGCACAGCTTCGTTTGCCCATATTTTTAATCGTTTAATTGCTTCTTTCATTTTCTTAATCTTTTTTTGTTGCTCTTCATATTGCTGAAACTCGCGCATTAATGCATCTTCTTTTTCGATAATAAAAGATGAATAATTCCCGTGATATAACTTTATTTCTCCATCCTCCAAGTCAGCAACTTTAGTCACAACTTGATCTAGAAAGTATCGATCATGTGAAATAATAACTACTGTACCCGAATAGGAAACTAAATATTGTTCTAACCATTCCACTGCAAATAAATCTAGATGGTTCGTAGGCTCATCTAATAACAACAAGTCAGGTTTCGTTAATAAGAGCTTACCTAGCATTATTTTGGTCTGTTCCCCACCACTTAATGTCATAAATGATTGATGCACAAAGGAGGATAATTGTAAACCCTCTATGACTTTGTTGATTTCCGAATCAATCGCATAACCATTACGATTAGTGAACTCCTCCTGAATTTCTCCGTATTTTTGAAGTAATTTCTCTAACTCCTTAGGGTCGTCGGTGGATAGCTTTCCTTCAAGTTCTTTCATCTTAGTTTGTAATTCTATTAGTTCCTCAAATGCTGAATTTAATACATCGATGCCGGACACGTCTTCTGAAAATGATGGTATTTGAGCTAAATAACCAATTTTCGTTCCTTTTTTGAAGTGAATACTACCCACATCTGGCATTTCTAAACCAGTTATTAACGTAAGTAGCGTTGTTTTACCACTACCATTACGCCCTACAATCCCTAATTTATCTCCAGTTTTGATAGATAATGATAAATTTTCAAAAATCGTGTTTCCTCCAAGCATTTTACTAACTTCTTGTATTGTACATATCATATTTTCCGCTTCCTCTCATCTCTGATTTAGCTGGAAGCATTTTTCTGCAAAGAAAAAAGACTGCATATAAGCAGTCTTCTCCTAAAATTGTGGTTCAGAAAGAATGGCTTATCAGCTGTGAATTACATTAAATTGTCTAAAAAAGAACAGACTAGTCCCGTTAGGCTCAATTTCATGAGTAATCGCACAAGACGTGGATAAAAATTCCAATATAAATCCATGTGCATTCACAGTGTTTTTCATTCTTTCTTCACCTCCGTTCACTAAGTTGAGAATATTTTATCATATCTTTTATTTTATGCCAAATAAATTTTTCCTTATTTATCTAATAGGTGGTCATTATTTTCATTCTTATCTGGAATTCCAACATCATTTTTCATATCCACTTTTTTATTACCTGTATTTGGAACAGCATTTGGACTTGCATCACCATTAATTTGGGTTTGGGTATTAGGCGGTCCATTAGAATTTCTATTGAAACCACAAGCAGTTAAGCTAAGCAATATGAAAACTAAGAGTACTGCAAATAACTTTTTCATAATATCTCTCCTCATTTTCCATTAGATTGCTCTTTTTTTATCGTATTATCCATAAGAAAAACCAGGCAAAATGACGCCCGGTTCTTTTAAGAAGAGTAGCTATATGAATGTCGTTGCTTTCCGCTAAGGAGGACGCTTTTCGCGAGCATGGCCGGATGCAGAAAATTTCACCAAAATTTTTAAAAGCAATAGTATCTCTTATTCAACAACAATTACAGGATGGCATGATCACTACATTTACTTAAACTGTTTCTATCCTCTTAGCGATTAGGTACTACTCAATTATTGGATTGTAGTGAAAGGTGGCGACTCCAGCCGGAGGCCAACAGGATGTTGGTCACGAAGGCGTTGCCACACGATGTGGCGCTCTTAGCCTTTGTTCCTCTGTGAGACAGATGAGCCGTCACAACGAACGCGTCCACCTAAAACGGAAATCCGAGGTATTATCTATGAAAGCTGGTTTCGCAGGAAAATAATCCATGTATTATCTTATCTTTTTAAAAAAGCTCCAGCAAAAATTCACTGGAGCTTTCAAAATATCTATTCTTCAATATCGAAGTAAATCTCGTCTTCGTCGTTATATTCGGATCCATTTTCAAATAATACAGTTGTACGTAGGATTAGTTTTGTAACTTCGTCATCACCATCAGGTAGCCATCTATCATCAGGTATAATTTCAAAAGGAACCATTTGCATGTCTTTTGATGCTACTGTTCCTACAAGTTCAATAGAATGTTTGGAAACAATTTTGGATACTTCCCCATTTATTAATTTGAAAACCTCTAGTTTAATATTGTCTATTGACTCGTCATCATGTACACCATCAATATATATTGTTCCAGAAAGGTTTATCCCATGTTCAATATAAGGATGATCGACTACAGTGTCAATTTTAAACGTTTGTACTCTAATGGAAGATTCAAACTTCTTCGCCATAACTCTCAGTCCACCTTGTTATTTGTATACTCATAATGGTTTTCTAAATTCGTTTCATACCTATTATAACGCTTTTTAAACAAGGTATAAAAATGTGAAACAATAACTTTTAAGATTGCATACCCTGGAATTCCTAATATTACACCTGGTACACCAAACAATGATCCAGACGTTATCAAAACAAAAATAATCGTAATTGGATGAATATGTAGTGATTTACCCATAATTTGAGGGGAAATAAACTTACCTTCCACCAATTGAACAATAGTCCAAACTACCGCAAGTTTGATTAACATAAAGGGTGGTGAAACTAGTGCAATGATGGCAGCTGGTGTGATTGCAATAACAGGTCCTAAATAAGGAACAACGCTTGTTACCATTGCTATTACTCCAAGTAACAATGCGTAATCCATCCCGATAATTGTAAACCCTATATATATCATAAAACCTATACACATTGATACTAATATTTGGCCTTGTATATACGAACTAATTTGTTTATCAATATCTTTAAATACGGAATGTAAATCATCTCTCATACGTGGTGGAAATAACTTCATAATATATTGTGGTAACTTTTCTCCGTCTTTTAATAAATAAAAAAGGATAAATGGCACCATAATTATTGATAATACAAAGCTTGTTACTGCCCCAACAATTGAGGTTATTCCACTTACAATACTTGCGATAGTACTTTGAAACAACTTACTTATTTCAGTAGGTACATTTTTTAATAAGTCCATTACATCACTTTCGATTTGTAAATAATAGTCTGCTACAAAAGAGTTTCTCAAAAAAGTATCTAAAGAATTAAGCAATTGAATAAGGTTATTAGGCAATTCCTCCACTAATCTTATGGATTGGGCTTTCAAAAATGGAAATACTAAAAAAACAAGCAATGTTATTAATCCTATTAATGCAAGGAAAATGATTAATATTCCCAAAACTCTAGGAATTTTTATTTTTTCTAAGAGTCGTAATATTGGTCTTAATAAATAATATGCAATAACCGCTAAAATTATGGGTAAAATCACACTTCCCAAAAATACAGTTAATGGTATAAAAATAAAAGATATTTTATCGTATACCATTACCACCAACCCGGTTAACAGCAATACTATTAACGTAAAGAATGTATTACGTCCTCCTAAAAATTTTATGTATCTTGTAGAAAAAAAAGAAGGTTTTTCAGGTTCCACTCTTATCAAACTTCCTTTCCAATATACTTTTATTTTACGGAGGAAAATAAAGATTAGCAACGCAAAAGTATTACTTTTCTTTTAAAAATTCTGAAACTGCAGCTTTGTTTTTTTCTACATTAATTTCTATTACAGAGCCTGCATGAGCATAACTGTTAAATGAATAGGTTCCTTCAAGAGGAATTGTTAATTTTTCAATTTCCACTTTACCGCTCGTTATAGCTTCTAAAACACGTTTAACTTTATCCATTTTTGTATAATCAGTTTCAATATACCCTTCAGCAGCTCCTATAAACTTAGGTATATTTGGTAAGTTCTTAATGGAAAGTACTTCATTTTTTAATGCTTCCATAACGATTTGTTGTCGAGAAACTCTTCCAAAATCACCCTCGGAATCATGTCGAAATCTTGAATAACCTAGCAATTCTTTTCCTGATAAATCATGTTGTCCTTTTGTTAGTGATACACCTATTTTCTCTGACATATCTTTTTCTACAGATATAGGCACTCCGTCTGGAGCAATAATATCAACTAATGATTCGAAACTGCTAAAATCAATTAATGCATAATGATGAATAGGAACATCAAACATATTTTGTAATGTTGTAGTTAGTAGTTGGACACCACCTAAATAATATGCAGTATTTAGTTTGTATGATTTATATCCTGGAATTTCCGCATAAATATCGCGCATAAACGAAATTATTTTCACATCATTTTTCTTTTTATCCCATGAAACAAGCATCATTGTATCTGATCTAGCTTTATCCTCACCTCTTGAATCTACACCAATAACTAAAATGTTTTCTCTATCATTTGGACTAAGCTTATTACCTATAAATTCCTCAGTCTTTAGATTTTCCCCACTAGCTAATTTTGCTCCAGTGTTGTACTGATTAAAGGAATAAATACCGCAAATCAATACTGTCAAAACTAGGAATAACACGAATAGTCTACCTACCCTTAACCTTCTTTTTCTTTTCGGTTGGGGCGGTTTTGATTCTTGAGTTTCATCCATACAAAAATCTCTCCTTTGCCTTAATATAATTAACGTATTTTATTTATAATAGTTTCAGTTTTTTGTCTAACTACTAATGAAGTGGTAGAATATATTTTACATGATTAGGAGGGATACTTTTGATAGAAAAAGCAACATTTGCAGGTGGCTGTTTTTGGTGTATGGTAAAGCCATTTGATTCATGGGACGGAATACATAAAGTAACATCAGGATATATGGGCGGGCATCTAGAAAATCCTACATATGAAGATGTGAAAAAAGGAAATTCGGGCCATCTAGAAGTCGTGGAAATCCAATTTGATCCTGCCATTTTTTCATATAATCAACTTCTTGAAATTTTTTGGCAACAAATCGACCCAACTGATGCAGGTGGTCAATTTCAAGACCGTGGAGAAAGTTATACTTCTGCTATTTTCGTTCATTCAGAGGAGCAAAGACTTCAAGCTGAAAAATCGAAAGAACAATTGGCAGCTAGTGGCAAGTTTTCAAGGCCAATCGTAACTCCAATTAGAGAAGCAAAAACTTTTTACGAAGCAGAAGATTACCACCAAGATTATTATAAAAAGAGTACGAAACATTACAAAGAAGATCGTGCTCAATCTGGCCGAGACGAATTTATCGAAAAATATTGGGAGTAACAAAAAGTACGATAGCTTAGTTCTTTGAACTGGGCTATTGTATCAACATACTTCAGTTGCTTCTAATATCTCAGCTAAATTTATTATTAATTGAATTACTAATGAGCATTCATTCAACACCAAATATCCAATTTCTTAAGATAAATATCTGCAACAAACAAAAGGGTCTTTTCCTATAACAGCAAAAAATTTTCATGACTTTTACAATAATTTATTAGTCCAGTTATTTTTCACTACATTAATTACTTCTACAGACTTCCAGAAATACCTTCTTATATCAAAATTCCCCTTTACAATGAATGCTAAAGAGCAATTTATCTAGAGCTTTTGACTGCACACCGTCTATATTATTACCACAAAAAATTTTACAAAGCTTAATATAAATGCATTCCAATTGGCATAATTCATGAAAGAACTAAATTTTCTTCATTAATAAAAATACCTAATTTTGTCCCATTCATGTTATAATAATAGCATTGTGAATTTTAGGAGGTACTACCATGATTGCAGTAAGTAATGTAAGTCTTCGTTTTGGTGATCGTAAATTATTTGAAGACGTAAATATAAAGTTTACTCCAGGCAACTGTTATGGTTTAATCGGTGCAAATGGAGCAGGTAAATCTACATTTATCAAAATTCTTTCAGGAGAAATTGATCCTCAAGAAGGAAACGTGATTATGAACCCAGATGAGCGTCTGGCAATTCTAAAACAAAATCACTTTGAATATGAAGAGTACACAGTTTTAGAAACAGTTATTATGGGACATAAACGCCTATATGAAGTAATGAATGAAAAAAATGCTATTTATATGAAAGAAGACTTTTCAGATGAAGATGGCATGAGAGCAGCAGAATTAGAAGGAGAGTTTGCAGATCTAAATGGTTGGGAAGCTGAATCCGAAGCTGCTATCCTTTTACAAGGGTTAGGTATTCCTGACAGCATGCATCAAAAGAAAATGTCTGAATTAACGGGGTCTGAGAAAGTTAAAGTTCTATTATCTCAAGCTCTTTTTGGTAAACCAGATGTTCTACTTTTAGATGAACCTACCAACCATCTTGATATTAAAGCTATTCAATGGTTAGAAGATTTCCTAATTAACTTTGAAAATACTGTTATCGTTGTTTCCCATGACCGTCATTTCTTAAACAAAGTATGTACTCATATCGCTGACTTAGACTTTAGCAAAATTCAAGTTTATGTTGGGAACTATGATTTTTGGTATGAATCAAGTCAACTTGCATTAAAATTGGCTTCTGATCAAAATAGTAAAAAAGAAGAAAAAATTAAAGAACTTCAAGCGTTTATTGCTCGATTTAGTGCAAATGCATCTAAATCAAAACAAGCGACTTCTCGTAAGAAAATGTTAGACAAAATTGAATTAGACGACATTAAACCGTCTTCAAGAAAATATCCTTATGTGAATTTCTCCATGAAACGTGATATTGGTAATGATGTTTTACAAGTTCAAGATTTAGGTTATACATTTGAAGGAGAAAAACTTTTCTCTAAAATGAATTTCACTTTAAATAAAGAAGATAAAATTATTCTCTTAGGTGATGAACTTGCAAAATCAGCTCTACTTCGCATTCTTGCAGAAGAAGAGGAACCACAAGAAGGTTCTATTCGTTGGGGCGTAACAACATCTCGTGCATACTTCCCTCTAGACAATGCAAAGTATTTTGAAGGAAGCGAGACTTCACTAGTAGACTGGTTACGTCAATATTCTCCTGATGATGAAAGCGAAACATTCCTCCGCGGATTTCTAGGTCGTATGTTATTCTCTGGCGAAGAAGTAAAGAAAAAACCATCTGTACTTTCTGGTGGAGAAAAAGTACGCTGTATGCTTTCTAAAATGATGCTGTCCGAATCAAATGTACTTTTACTTGATGAACCAACAAACCATTTAGACTTGGAATCAATCCAAGCACTTAATAATGGTTTAATAGCTTTTAAAGGCGCAATGCTATTTACATCACATGACCATCAGTTCATCCAAACAATTGCTAATCGTGTAATTGAAATTCGTGAAGACGGATCGATATATGATAAACAGTTAACATACGATGAATATTTAGAATGGAAAGAACAACAAAAATAAAAGCTTAAGGGGCTTTATAAGCCCCTTAAGCTTTTTTGCATAATTAGTATATAAATTATACCATTAACAAGTTGATTTCAGTTGCAGGCTTGTACATCCAATGTTTTGTCCAAAGCACTCGGGAATTAGTGAAGAACAAGTTGTTCTTAAAGGGTTGTGCTTTTCTTACTTGATTTTTTAATATATCTTCCTAGTAATGACCTTACTGGTAGTTTCCCAAGCAATGTATCACTAGTTTCTGCAACTTTTTTCAAAGCATCTAGAAGTTTAATATCCCCTACCCAATGCTCTTCAATTATTTCAGTGGAAAACTTATTTAACAACATATTTACGATAAAGGTTGCAACGATAATATCATCTATATATCCACCTGGCCCTATTAAACCCTCCGGCAATAAATCTAATGGTGAAATAAAGTAAAGAATTCCACTACTAATTATTGTTTTACTCTTCGTATCTATTCGTTTATCTAACAAAGCCTTTATTAACAAATGAAACAAATCTGGAGCAAATAATAAATAAGGTGCTAATTTATTTTTTTTCCCGGATTTCGTTGAAAGAAAATCCATTACTTTTAAACGCAGCTTTTCATAAAAATCTAGCTGTTGTTCATATGGTGGTAAGTCTCTTTTTAATCCAAAATCCAAAGTAATCTCTCCTTTCTTATTTTACTATACCAAAAACTCAAAGAAATGAAACATTCTATATCTAATCAAATAGGAAGAGAAAAATAAACAAGTTTCTGCTACTTATCGTCCCAATGCTGATGGTTACTGGATGCGAAAAATACAAAAATACTTTTTTCAAACAAGTAACCACCCTACCTAAAAACAAATAAAATAAAAATGACAACTTAACCCTCATATAAAAAAAAGAAGCTCTCCACTTAGGAAGAACTTCTTTTCTATTATTATAGTTTTGTAACATTTGCAGCTTGTGGTCCACGGTTTCCTTCTACTACTTCAAATTCAACTTTTTGACCTTCTTCTAGGGATTTGAATCCTTCTCCTTGAATTGCAGAGAAATGAACGAAAACATCATTCTCCCCTTCTACTTCGATAAAACCAAATCCTTTTTCAGCATTGAACCATTTTACAGAACCTTGTTTCATGTTATTACCTCCAAAAAATTAATCAATACGTGAAAAAACAAAAATTCACATATTCCATGAAGTACCGATATCACATCGATCACTACATAGGATATGTGAATTACAAATACGGTTTCTCACTATGAATTGTTAATTAAATTATATCATTTGGATAAATATAGTCAATAAATATTTTTATAATTCTAAATCGTTTACTAAATTTCATTCCAAATGATTCCATGGTAAATTTGTAGGTCCTCATCACATGAATCACAAAAACATTGTTCCTTTACGGACCAAAAAGCCCAATACTTATCATTTTTCATTTTTTCTGCTGGAAATTTTTCACGAAATTCGAGTAGTTTTTTAGATAAAAAAGCTATACCCTCCTCCTTGTTTTCAAAAGTAACTCTTTCAATTATATGTTCTTCCCATCCAGGAAATGCCCACCATGGTTCAAAGTCTGCTTTCATATAAATGATTTCATACATTTTTTTATCGCCTCTAACATTAATTATTAACTCATATTTTACTGCTATCCAATAGAATGTCTACTTAAATGACTTATGAGGTTAAAATAAAATTGAAAATCAAACAATTATCGGTTAAGTTATAGTTAATACAATTTTTTCTTAAAAAGGGTATTCATTTACTTATCCGAAGAAAAAATATAACATTTATTTAATTGACAAAAATCTGTCCCTTTATAATGCAAAAAAACTCAATTGTATTAGAGTTTCGTATATAATTGGTTGTATGTCGTTGGTGTTAACAAAATATATAAGGATTATCTAGTTCATTCAAAATGAAACCTTCTTCCTTATTGTTCGTATAATATATTGTAGATAAAAGGAGGTAACCAATTATGACTGAAGTAGCTCAAACGATCTTTCGACACATTTTAAATATCCCCCTAATGGTTTCATCCTGGTTCATCTTCTTTTTTGCATTTGACCAAAGCTTTTTCATTTGTTCTGCTCTTGCGTTAGGTGTTTATTTAGTTTCGAATTTTAGCATAAAGAAATTGCAACAACATAGTATCATGAAAAAACATCAATTAACACATTCTGAGTATTTTCACATACAAAATCAATTAAAAGAAGCAAATAAAAAAGTACGAACCCTAAATAACCAATACCTAAAAGTTAGATCAATAAGTTCTTTTAAACAACTATTTGAAATGAATAGACTAGCAAAACGTATTATTTCATTAGTGAAAGCGAATCCTCGTAAATTTTATCAAGCGGAGAACTTTTTTTACGCTCACCTAGATTCTGCAGTAGAACTTACTTCTAAATACTCATTGTTAGTATCTCAACCAGTTAAAAACAGTGATATGAAAATTGCATTGCAAGATACACGTGATACACTACAAGCTTTGAATTCCGTCTTGGAAGATGACTTAAAAGACGTCCTTGCTTCAGACATTGAGCATTTAAAAATGGAATTAGATTTTGCTAAGTTGTCTGTCGTCACTAAAGAACGACCTTTATATTTAAAAGGAGAATCAGATGATGAACGAAAAACTATCGAATACAAATAATGATTTTTTAATGGATGAATTATTAGAAAGTCCCTTTGAAATGTCAGCACCAAAAGAACAATCTCTAACTGCTAATACAAATGAGCCAACTCCAACAAAATTGATCGATCGATTATCCGAAATAGAACAGCAGAAAGCGCGTCAGTTGGCTGACCAAATTCCTGCTGGTAATTATGAAGCGATTTTAACTTATGGAGCAAATGCACAAACCGAGCTTTCTCGATTTTCCCACCAAATGTTAGATCATGTGCAAAAGAAAGACATTGGTCCGGTAGGTGATATTTTAGGTGACTTAATGAATAAGTTGTCAGAGATAAACCCTGAAGAGCTTTCTGCACAAAAAAAATCGGGTATAAAAAAACTGTTTCATAAAGTAAATCGTTCAGTTCAAGAAATGATGACAAAGTATCAAAAGCTGAGCACACAAATTGACCGTATTGGGATTCAATTGGAGCATTCTAAACGGGGTTTAGTAGAGGATGTCCATATGCTGGACAAACTTTATGAGCAAAACAAAACATATTTCCAAGCTCTAAACGTATATATTGCCGCAGCAGAACTAAAAAAGGAAGAAATAGCCAACGTAACAATTCCTGAACTTAGAAGAAAAGCAGAAAGTTCGAATGACCAAATGGCATATCAAGAAGTAAACGATATGGCACAATTTTTAGATCGTTTAGAAAAACGAGTGTATGATTTACAGCTTTCACGACAAATTACAATTCAAAGTGCACCGCAAATTAGGATGATACAACAAACTAACCAAACATTGGCTGAAAAAATACAATCTTCTATTATGACATCTATTCCACTTTGGAAAAATCAAATCGCGATTGCATTAACGCTTAATCGTCAACAAAAAGCAGTTGAAGCACAAAAGCAAGTGACTAAAACAACTAATGATTTACTCTTGAAGAATTCTGAAATGCTGAAAATAAATAGTATTGAAACAGCAAAAGAAAATGAACGCGGTATAGTAGAAATAGATACATTGAAGAAAACACAAGAAAATCTTTTACAAACAATCGAGGAAACACTTCGAATTCAAGCAGATGGCCGTGTAAAACGAAAAGCTGCAGAAATAGAAATCGGTCGTATGGAAGAAGAATTAAAACAACGCCTACTTTTAATAGCAGAACAATCACAAAACCGTCCTTCCTAGGAAAGACGGTTTTTGTTTTCATTTATTTAGGCAATTAATTGCCTTCTAGAATTTTTCATATTCTCTTCATTTGGAGGAATCAACTTTTATTAGAAGCCATACTGTTACGAGCTTTTTACTACATGATGTAGCATTTTTTTTAGTAGTCTTAACGTCTCATCTGAAAATTTTTCTAAAGATGAAGCAGTTGCTGTCTTCTTTCCAAAAATTAAATGAAACAGACTCAATTGTTCCTCAGATGCTTCGTTATCATTTAAAAATAAATGAAGGACAGATATATTCATCCTTTCAAGTTCAACTACTGCTTCCGCTGTATCCATTATACCATTTTGAGCATATCCAAAAGCAGATGGCTCTCCATCAGAAAACATGAGGATGAATTTGTGCTTTTCAGTCCTATGCTCTAACCTTTTTCCCATCCATCTTAAGGCAAATCCATCTCTATTATCTTCATGTGCCTCAATCGAGAGAATTTTCATACCATTGTCTTTTTGCGAATCCTCTAATTTATGAATCCATTCAAAAGTATTTGGTTGTCTTGTTTCTGAAGCTTCATACGCATCTTCATAATGCAATACAATCTCATGGGCAATTCGTAATTTCGTTAACACATCATGAAATAAAAGCACTGCTTTTTTTGTTTCTTCTAGTTTATCTTGCATGGATGCAGAACCATCTACAAGTAGTCCAAATACAGCGTTTAGTTGTGTACTTGGAGCTGTCTTTTTATAAAATGGTTTAGGTCGTTCTTCAGTCCAAAGTACAGTTTGTTTTGATGATAAACGCCCTTTTGATAAATTTACTCGTTTCTCTATCTTTTTCTGTTCCATACGCTTTTTCATTTCTTCAACAAAAGCTTTTACGTATGGAGCTTGTTCCTGTCGATATGTTTGTAACAACATTTTATCTGTAGTAGTGGAATTAGAATTTAATCGTTTTTCTTCATAAACAACATGTGTATGTTCTTTCCCAAATGCATTCCCTGCTTTTTTTAATGCATTTGAATCCTTGTTTGATACATTATCTTGTTTTGCTTCAGTTGTACTCCCTATTGATTGGCCGTGGCCAATCTCTGTAATTTCATGACCTTCTTTGCCCTCTTCTGCTGAAATACTGTGATCTGCTTTCCCATCTCTCCCATGCTCAAGTTCAAATTGCAAATGAACTCCATTTTCCTGTTCATTTTCACGATGCCAGCTACGGAATATTTCTTCTATCGTATCTTTTTTTCCATCTTCTCCAACTTCAGAATCTTTCGTCCCTTGGTGATAATGAAAGTCGGTTTTAGGCAAATTGATAGATGAAATGACGGAGTAATATTCATGCAAGGTATCTTCCTTAATATCTTCATTTAATAAATAATATAGTTCATACACTATGTTTATAGAGGTTCGGGTATCTTTATTTTCATAGATCTTTTGGATAATGTTATTAGCCTGTTTGAATATCTCAGGTCCACTTACATGCATAGTGCCTTCATAAAGACATATATAAATATAACTAATAAATGCATCTGCCAAAAAACCTTTTTGAGTATTTACTATTAATTGTTGTTTATGAAAGGATAAGTACATTTGTATTCGCTTATTAAATAGTTTAACTGTACCTAATCTTTTTTTCTGTATCTTTTCAACTAAACGAAACTCTTCTAAACAAAAAACTAGTTGATCCATCCATTTTGCTAATTTATCCTGACGTTCAGTGATGTATTCTTCCCATGTAGTAACATCAAATTCTTTCCAAAATCCTTCCGCCAATAAGTAAATATCGGATAGTCTACCTGCATCCATTAAAGATTCTTCTCTATGACGCCAAAACACACTAATTGATATAGTCTGTTCTTCAGGTTGAAATTCCAATAACTTTCGCTCATTAACCATTAGTATTGAGTTTTTCGTTAATGCCTTAGCTACATTTTCATAATGCATTAATTGTCTTGCATCGATTGTCTCATTGTTAAATTGTATAAAACGGTTTACAGAGGGCATCTACATCCCTCACTTTATCCAAGAAGAGGCTAGTTCTAAAACAAGTTTTTTCTCTTGTTCATCCTCTAATTTTTCAGCTATTGCATATTTGATCGCTCTAATTGGTTCAATGTATTCCGCAAGCTCCATTGCATGTTGTAAACTTCGAATAGATGCTGCTTCCTCGGAAAGTAATCCTTGCTTCACCTGGCTCATTAAATCTTCTGCCAAATTTAACATTAGAGCATGCATTTCTTTTGATGCAGTAGGATATAGTGCATTCCAAAGATTTTCGAGTAATCCTCCTGAAATATAAGGAATTGAAAATGAAACAAATCGATTTTTTAGAGCTTCATTCATAGGTGTAGTGCCTATATAACCTTCATTAATCGCTGCAATCACTGAAAAATCAGGATGAGCTTTAATTACTTCTCCTGTAAAAGGATTTGTAAACATTCTTCGATAATCAAGTACACTATGTAAAATGGGTAATGTCTCTGATTTCGCCATATTGATCTCATCAATATATAAAATATGACCTTTTTTCATCGCTTCAATTACAGGACCTTCTATAAATTCAATAGAGTTATGGCCATCCTTCAAAACAATTGTTTTAAATCCTATTAATGCCTCTGCATCTAAATCTACAGAACAGTTAATACTTTGTACAGGTTGCGAAAAAACTTGAGATATTGTTTCTGCAAGCTTTGTTTTCCCTGCCCCAGTAGGACCTTTTAGTAACACAGGCTTTTTCAAAGTCACAGCAATTAAAACATCATTTAGTAAATAATCATTAGGTGATAGATATCCACCAGTTCCTATTAATTGCTGATCTTCCTCACTGTGGATTCTATTTGAGCGAACCTTTTTTTCATTTTCGATTAGATTAATCATATTTAAAAATCTCCCTCTAATAAAAAAAGCCGATGAAACTCATCGGTTTTTTATTGAAAATATTCTTTGTAGTAGCCGCCGACTTTACCAGTGTTGTCAATCACAAACAGGAACTCTTCTGTTTCATTTTTTACTTCATATGTTTTTCCAACAGTTAATACATTACTCACTAAGAATTTTTTAGCATCTGTATGAACACATGTAACTGTTTTAAGTGTTGGCTTAGTTGCCCAATTTGTATGTATCATCTAACCACTTCCTTTACTTATAGTATACGATTGTATTCATTTTTTTTCAACGGTAGCATATAGTGGTGACTACTTCTTTTAAACAAATATAAGATAAATTAAAATGCTGATTGATCGATTATCTAAGTTGATTGATCGATTCTTAGAAAATTACATTTATCCCAATAAGAAAAACCAGGCAAAGATGCCCGGTCATTTTAGGAAGAGTAGCGTATGAATGTCGTTGCTTTCCGCTACGGCGGAGATCAACCTGTTCATGTAATAGTAATGAAAAATACCATAAATACTAGGTTCATAGCACAAAAGTTAATATGCTTTCTTGTATTTCAAAAAAGACTCCCAATAAGGGAGTCTTTTTTACCAACAATTAAGAATTTAACATTAAGTCCTCTGGGCTTTCTAGAAGCTCTTTTACCATTTTTAAGAATCCAACTGAATCTTTTCCGTCAATTACGCGGTGATCATAAGATAATGCCACATACATCATTGGACGAATTTGGATTTCATCTCCAACAGCGATCGGACGTTTTTGGATTGTGTGCATTCCAAGAATCCCAACTTGTGTACCGTTAAGGATTGGTGTAGAAAGTAATGAACCGAATACCCCACCGTTAGTGATTGTAAATGATCCACCCGCCATATCAGAAAGAGCTAATTTATTATCACGCGCTTTTTTCGCTAATTGGCCGATATTATCTTCAATTTCTGCAAAGTTTTTACGATCTGCATCACGAACGATTGGAACAACTAATCCACCTTCTGTTGATACTGCAATTCCAATATCATAGAAGTTATTTTTTACAATATAATCTCCATCGATTTGAGAATTTACATATGGATATTTTTTAAGTGCAGCAACAACTGCTTTTGTAAAGAATGACATAAATCCAAGACGAACATCATGATCATCGAAGAATTTGTCTTTTTTACGAGATCGTAATGCCATAACATTAGTCATATCAATCTCATTGAATGTAGTTAACATTGCAGTACTTTGTCTTACTTCTAACAAGCGAGAAGCAATTGTTTGACGACGGCGAGACATTTTCTCGCGAGTAAAACGACCATCATCTTCTTGAGAAACCGCAGCAGCTGGCGCTGGAGCTGCTTTTGGTGCAGGTGCAGTTCCATGAGCAGAAACATCTTGTACACGTACACGTCCCATTGGATCTACTGGTGAAATCTCACTTAAGTTAATGCCTTTTTCACGAGCTAATTTACGTGCTGCAGGACTTGCAATGGTACGTTCTTGTTCAGAAGTAGTTTCAACCGCAACTGGTGCTGATTTTGTTTCTTCAACTGGTGCAGCAGCTGGTGGAGCTTCTGTTTCAGTAGATGGTGATGGTGTAGCTGAACCAGAACCTTCTCCGACTCTTGCAATTACTTGACCTACTTGTACTGTATCTCCTTCTGCTGCAAGTAATTCACTTACAACTCCTGCCTCTTCAGAAATTACTTCTACATTTACTTTATCTGTCTCAAGTTCAACGATGAATTCACCTTTTTCAACTGTATCCCCTGGTTGTTTTAACCATTGTGCAATGGTACCTTCTGTAATTGATTCTGCTAATTCTGGAACTATAATATCTGCCACTTGAATTTCCTCCTCTAAATTATCCTTACATTAATATCGCCTTTGCGTACTTACGTACAGCTTCAGCGCAAAGCCCTTCGCATAAGACATTTTTTTGTTTCTGCGCAAGAGCTCGCAACAATGAGCTGGATTGAGTTAAATGCCTTTAACTGCTTCTTCTATTATACGCGCTTGTTCTACTTTATAAGTATCAATATCCCCTTCAGCAGTACTTGAACGATCTACACGTCCTACGTAAGAGATATCTTTTCCATTCGCTAGTTCTAGTAAATATGGTAGCGCAAAATTCCAAGAACCTTGATTTTTCGGTTCTTCTTGAGCCCAAACTAATTGCTTCGCATTTGGATAACGATCGATAATTGCTTGAATTTTTTCAGTTGGGAAAGGATATAATTGTTCAATACGAACAATATGCATATGCTCATATCCAGTTCCATCTTTTACTTTATCAGCTAAATCAATTGCCAATTTACCGCTTGCAAATACAAGTTTTTTTACTTTCTTCGTATTTTCCCCTAGACCAGGTTGCTCAATTATTGTTTCAAATTGACCTGTTGTTAAGTCTGCTACATCTGCACCTACTAACGGATGACGTAACAATGATTTTGGAGAAACGATAATTAATGGACGAATTGCTTCTTCTTTTAACATTTTCGCTTGTCTACGTAAAATATGGAAATAGTTTGCAGCACTTGATAGATTCGCAACTGTCCAGTTATTTTCTGCAGCAAGTTGTAAATATCGCTCTAGTCGAGCACTTGAATGCTCTGCACCTTGCCCTTCTGCACCATGAGGCAATAACATAACTAATCCAGATTTCAAGCCCCATTTTGAGCGTGCAGCACTGATAAAATTATCAAACATAACTTGTGCCATATTTGCAAAATCACCATATTGTGCTTCCCAAATTGATAAGGAATTACTATCCTCTAAATTGTATCCAAATTCATAACCTAATACTGCAGCTTCGGTTAATGGACTATTGTAAACGACAAATGAAGCTTTTGCATCACTTATAGAATGCATTGGAGTCAATTCTGCTCCATTAGTTTCGTCATGCAACACTAAGTGTCTATGAGAGAAAGTTCCACGTTGTGCATCTTGACCCGTTAAACGAACAGAAGTCCCATCTTGTAAAATAGTAGCAAATGCAAGTGTTTCCGCATGACCCCAATCCACTTTACCTTTACTATTAAACGGTTCTTCACGTCGTTTTAAAATTTTCCCTAATTTTTTAAAGACTGTAAAGTCTTTTGGCCAAGAAAGTAACTCTTCATTTATCTTCACTAGTTGTGGCTCAGCAACACCTGTTTGAATTTCAGGCATACCATTCAATACTGCCTCTGGAATGATAATATCATGAGCTGTTGATTGTGGAAGTTCTTTTACTCTGTCATATGTTTTTTGCATACCATTAAAGATGGTTTCATCTAAAGATTTTATTTCCTTAGAATCAATTAAATTTTCATTAACTAATTGTTGACCATATATTTCTCTAACAGTTGGATGTTTGTGAACAAGATGATACATAGTAGGATTTGTCACTAATGGCTCATCCATTTCATTATGACCATAACGACGGTATCCTAGTAGATCAATAACAATATCTTTTCCAAATTGTTTACGGTATTCATGAGCAAATTTAGCAGCACCTAATACAGATTCAGGATCGTCTGCATTTACATGAATTATAGGAACTTCATATCCTTTAGCTGGGTCAGAAGAATAATAAGTAGAACGGGAATCATAAGCCTCTGTTGTAAATCCAATCATATTATTTGCAATAATATGAATAGACCCACCAGTTTGGAATCCACGAACACGACTATAGTTTAATACCTCAGTTACAATACCTTGACCTGGAAATGCCGCATCTCCGTGAATTAATATTGCGAATGATGCATTCTTATCTTGTACTGGAAATCCTGGCTTACTAGTTGACTCTTGTGCAGCACGAGTTTGACCTGTAACAATTGGACTTACAACTTCTAAATGGGATGGATTATACGCTAACTTGACAGTTAATCCAGATTTTGAATGATAAGATGCACCTTTATGGTATTTTACATCTCCATAATATCCTTCCGATAATTCCAGTGACCCATCTTTTGGTAAAAAAGATTCAGTTGGAACATGTGCAAATTCCGCAAACATCATTTCATATGGTTTATTTAAAACATGTGTTAATACATTTAGACGTCCTCTGTGGGCCATTCCAATATTAACTTGTTTAGTTTGTGTTTTATCCGATTGACGTACCAACTCATCGATTAGTACTACTAAAGTGTCTAAGCCTTCAATGGAGAAACGTTTAGCGCCAACAAAAGTGCGGTGTATAAATTTCTCGAAGCCTTCAATTTGTGTTAAACGTAGTAATAACTTTTTCTTATCATCTGCTGATAGGTTTTCTTTAATAACGCCGTTTTCGATTCGGTTTTGTAACCATGCACGTTCTTCCGGTTCAACAATATGAGCAATTTCAAAAGCAATATTATTTGTATATACTGCTTTTAAGTGTTCTATTGCTTGCAAACCATTTGAAATATTTTTTGGTGCATTAGAAATAAGAAAAGAAACTGGCACTTCTTTTAAATCTTGTTCTGTTAAATTATAAGTTTTAATATCAATTTTTGATTCGTTTTTTGGTCCATCATTGAGTGGATATATATTAGCAGCAAGATGACCAGATGAACGAATAGCATCCGCAAGCTTAATAGCTCGAACGATTTTATCAAAATCATTCGAAGATACTGCTGCGTTAGATGGATTTTTACTTAATTCTGAAGAAGTTACGATGGACGGAGCACCATATTGTTGAAATAGAGTAACTAATTCACTATCCACTTCTTCCGGAGACTGAAGATATAAATCATACTGCTCCATTACATAACCAAGGTTAGGACCAGAAAAAGCTGACCAAGGTGATTGATTGTTCGACATTTAAAAAAACCTCCAACATTTTGTGCCTTTTAGGCATTGATGATAAAAATACAATAATAAAATAATTTGAATAAAAACAACGATATCTGTGTAAAACATACAACTCTACACACATTTATAGTTTACCATTATTTCAAGAGTACTTAAAGAACCTTTTGAAAGAACGATTTTTCCATTACCATCTTACTACTATCGAGAAAAAATACAATGGTTTTCTGTAAATTAAATAAGGATTTTTGCAAAAACTTTTTTCATTTGTCTCAAAACATCATCTACTTCTATTTATATGGGAGATGAACCCGGAAAGTTGTACCATCCCCCAAATTACTAACTACATCAATTTCCCCCCCATATTCCAATACCAACATTTTTACAATACTTAAACCTAAACCAGTTCCACCTTTGGATTTTGTTCTAGCTTCATCTACCGTATAAAATCTTTCAAAAATCTTTGTAATTTGATGACTAGATATTCCAATTCCATTATCAGTTATGGAAATAATAATATTCTTAGAATCTTGGTTTACTGAGATAAATATATTTGGATCATTTTCGTTATAACGAATTGAATTGTCTACCAGGTTTCTAATAATTTGAAGTAATGCGGTTTGTTGAATATTAACACTATACACAGGATCAATTTCTGTAGAAATGGTTACTTTAGGATTTATCAATTTATATTCTTTTTGTAAAAGCAAGATTACTTTTAATATATTTGTTTGACTAATTTCTTTTGCATGTTCCCTTTTCGCAAGATTCAACATTTCTTCCATGAGTTTTTTCATTTTTTGAATTTCTTCTAACGATATATTTAACGATTCTTCTAGGACCTCACGTTCATTTTTCCCCCAACGATTTAGAAGAGACAAATGTCCCTCAACTACTTGAATCGGCGTTCTCAATTCATGTGACACATTATAAATAAATTCATCCTGTCTTTTAATCGTTTCAGATACTTCATTCATAAGTTCTTTGTATATTAATAACAATTCACCTAGTTCATCTTTAGATGAATAATGAAAGCTTACTTCTTTGGAAAACTTATTCTGACTTGCTCTCTGCATTTCATCTCTAAGTTCTTTAATAGGTTTTAGCAAAACAGATGAAAGGGAATACCCAATAAGAGCAGATATTAAAAGAGAAATTAATGCAAAAATTACCATTGCGATTAAAATATAATTCATGAGCTGAGAAAAATTTTCTAAGCTATGCGAAATTTCAACATAACCCGAAAAAGTTCCAAAATTAAGTTCTTCCATTTTAAAATATACATGCTGATTATTTATCACTTCTCGAGAAAAATCCGATAACGTTTCTTTTGTGAAATTAGGAAAATTACTTGCATCATTTATTCGGAGTAGTTCTATTCCATCTTTGTTCAATAGTCGAATAGATTGTTTTTGATTGACTATTTGGTTTAACAACGTATGATTTCTACTTATATCTTGAATAGTAATGAACGGACCTTTCGATTGTAGAAAAAGCACAACTTCGTTCAATGTATTTTGAGCAATCTTCTTCTCGGATATAAGCATCCAATTAAAAATTGAAAAGTAAAGTATGACACACATTAAGAGGAAGCTAAAAAAAATTGAAATAGCGGAACTGTATGTCCACTTTTTTTGGAGTGACCAGTTTTTCATAGACGCATCACATACCCAACCCCTCTTACCGTTTCGATCAAATGAGAAGCACCTAATAACTTTCTTCTTAGATGTCTGATATAAACATCTACAACATTTGTTTCCGTTTCAGCATCGTAACCCCAAACCGATTCTAAAATCACATCTCTAGAAAGAACTTTATTTTTATTTTCCATTAATAAAACCAACATATCATACTCAGTTTTTGTTAGTTCAATCTCATTGTCTTGATAAAAAACTTGATGAGCATGTTTATCAACGGATAAATCGGACATTACTATTTTAGAATTCAGGTTCCCTTCTCCATCAACTCTACGCAAAACTGCCCGAATTCTTGCAAGCAATTCTTCAATTGCGAAAGGTTTTACTACATAGTCATCCGCACCTGCTTCTAACCCTGAGACTCGATCAATTATGGCATCACGGGCGGTGATTAAAATAATTGGTGTATTTTTTTGTTTTCTAACTCTTCTGCAAATCTCAAGTCCATTTAAACTTGGCAGCATAAGATCAACTAATAACAAATCATAATTATTTATAAGTGCGTGATCCATACCTTCTCTACCATCATGAGAAACTGTAACTTCAAAGTTTTCATGCTTAAGTTCTAATTCTACAAACTTTGCAATATTTACTTCGTCTTCAATTAATAATATATGGCGCTTCATACCTACTAACCACCTTTTAAAATAGCCGTTCAATTTTAATTTTGAACGGCATACGTGTAGATAAAGTTATTTTTTCCAAGTTTCTTTGCAGTATATAATGCTTGATCTGCATTGTCTAATAATTCAGCCAGACTAGTACCGTCATTTGGAAAAACAGATATTCCAATAGAAGAAGTAGGTGTAAATAGATGTTCATTAATGGTCCACCCCTGCTTTAAGGAATTTTGAATAGCATGAACAATCGTTTGTACCTTTTCACTATATCCATCTGTATAATCATTCATCCGATCAACGATTATTACGAATTCATCTCCACCAATTCGATATACCTTGTATTCAAAGTTAACACTTTGCTTTAATTTTTCTGCAAAATGAACTAAGAATTGGTCTCCAACATCATGTCCAAACTCGTCATTTACTGATTTGAAATCATCTCCATCAATGTAAATTAGTGCGATATGAGGATTAAGAGGCGATACTGATTGTATAGCTTTTGAGAAATCCCCGTGAAAAGAACGGCGATTTGGTAATCCAGTCAAGCTGTCATGATAAGCCATAAACTTAAGCCTATCTTGCATTTCTCTTTTCTCTGTTATTTCTCTAGAAACAATTACAAACCATTTCTCCGAATCCCCGTCCAAATTTCTTTTAACAGAAGTGATGGAAGTATCTGTCCAAATTGTTTTACCATTTTTCGTATTAAGTAATAATTCTGTTCGAACAGCAGACTGCTCGTCAATCGATGCAATGATTCTTTCTTTTAAATGAATAAGTTGATCTTTATCTTTCGCTATTTGACCTAAATAGTTTGTTCCTAACAACTCTTCTTTATCATATTGTAAAATAGTTTCATGGCTAGGAGAGGAATATAGCAAATACCCTTCCTCATCTGTAATTGCAATAAGGTCATTAGAATACTCTGTAATGAGTGTAAAGGTTCGTTCTATATTTCTTAATGCATCAATAATTCTTTTCTTTTCGGTTATATCAAACTGAATGGTTAAGTATTTTTCAATCTCTCCATTTTCATTGGGAATAGGAATTATATTGGCATCAACCCAATAAAAAGAACCAAATTTTGTACGATTCCTAATCTCACCTCGCCAAATATCACCTGCTTTAACAGTGTTCCACATTTCCTCAAAAAAAGTCTCATCATGAAAGTTAGAGTTTACTATTCGGATAGATTTACCCAATATTTCTTTCTGTTCAAACTGGCAAGTCTTTTCAAATAGTTGATTTGCCATTTCAATAATTCCTTCTTTGCTTGTCATTGCAACTAAAGCAGCTCCAGTTATACCTTTTTTAAAACTTTCCAGTATATATGTGGAACTTTTAAGTTCTTCGGAACGTGAAATTTCTTTAGTCATCGCTAAAATATATTGATCTTCACCATCATAAATAGGAATAGCTGTAGTTTCGTTGACATAAGTTATGTTCATAAGACAATAATGATCTTGATAAAAAATAGATTTTCTCTCTAAAATAGCACGATTATAATTATTAATAATAGTTTTATAGTGGAATTCGTCTAAACATTCTTCAAGTTTCTTATTTAATGGATTCACAGAAAAAATTTCTTCTGCTTTTCGATTGATACATTCATAAACAAATGAATTATGTTTTTTCTTCATAAGAAACACATAATCTTCAGATAAATCATATAATAATTTAAATTGAGTTGGTGTAATTATTTTTTGAGTCATTTAATCATACGATCTCCAATCAGTTGATTCTTATCCTTCCATCATATGTATTTCAAAAAAAAGATACAAGTATTTAAATTGGTTTCAAAAAAATTTCTTCACAAAAAATTAACATTTTTTTTAAGAGTTTTTTCTATGCAAATGGATTAAAACTTAGTATATTATAAAAGCAAATAATTTTATAAGACAAAGTTCGCTTTGTCGTGGGAAGGCAAATGGTGCGCCACCGGTTTTGAGCTGGTCCTAGTAGGTTCGATTCCTACCCCGAAATTTTTTATGCAATTCGAAATGAAAAATTTCAGGGACCTAGGATGATACTGCTCATTTACGGTTCTTTTGGGGGGCGCTTTTTTTGATTAGAAAACGTGATTTACATGAATGTACAGCTCTTTATGATTTACTGTCTGAACCAACCGTCCTTGCCTATGTACGCCAAAAAGCAAGTTCAGCGGATGAATATTGGTTCATGACGAAACAATTAATGGAAGATGAAGAAAATGGATTAGCGATTTCAAGAACAATTGTCAGCGATTTTGGTCAACCAATCGGAACAATTAATTTGTTTGATATAGATAATGGAGCAGGATTTCTTGGTACATGGATTGGCAAACCTTTTCAAGGCCTTGGGTATAATAAAAAAGCCAAAGAACAATTTTTGCAAGAAATGTTTTTTGAAACAGAAATCCACACAATATTTTTACGTATACGAAAAAATAATTTAAAAAGTATACGTGCTACCGAAAAACTTCCTTATGCATTAAAAGCAAATTCTACACATCCAGCTATTTATGAAGAAATTAATAAAGAGAATGATATATTCGATTTATACTATATTCCGAAAGATTTATTCCATTTAGTTATGCTTCAAGATAATACTGAAGAAGAACAAGCGATGTGACGTAAAGTATAAACTCCCGTCAAATATATATTTGACGATAGGTTGTTTTTTCGTTTTGTGAAAAGCAATTAGAGCCGTTTCAGGATAATTAATAATTGTATGAAAAAGACCCTG